>JAKIZI010000073.1 GCA_022708105.1 Bacteroidota bacterium | reverse complement strand
GCAAATCCATCCATAATATATGAAAAGAGCATAAATAGTTGCAGTAGAAGTGTATTGACGGCCAGAATACGGTCACCCATACTTGCCGAGACATAAGGAATAAATGTGAAAACGGCGATGACGCATAAATTACGTAAAAAGATATCTATATTTACTTTAAAGAAGTTCTTCATCTCATCAATGACCAAACTTTGTCGTATTTCCACAGCAGCCAACAGCGGGCGATAATCTTTTAAAAAAAGTACAATTGAAAGTAATAGTCCGCAGTATTGTGCCACAACAGTTCCTAAAGCAACGCCTTGAATTCCCATGTTAAGAACCAACGCAAATAAACAGCTGAATAAAATATTAGCTACATTTGACACGAGGGCAACATACATTGGGGTTTTGGCATTCTGCATTCCGATAAACCAACCATTGGTAACGTAAAGCATGAGGGTTGCCGGTACTGCCCAAATCCGAACAAAAAAATAGTCTAATGCAAAATTCATTGTCTCGGTTCCGGAGTCAATTATCGAGCGGGAGAACCACGCTATAGGGCGTTGAAGTAGAATAAGGAGTAATGCTGCTACTAAGGCGATGGTAATGCCGCGTACCAATATTTGCATGATACCGCGATTGTTTTCTGCACCATAAGCTTGTGCGGTAAACCCGCTGGTGCTCATTCGGAGGAAACTGAAATTCCAGTAAATGAAATTAAAAATCATCCCTCCTAAAGCAATTGCTGCGATGTAGGTCTCGTTACCCAAATGTCCTAAAATGGCCAAATCGACCATTCCCAATAAAGGAATGGTAATATTGCTGATAATGTTTGGAATGGCGAGATTAAGAATTTTTTTATTCACTTGGATAATTTAAGTCAAAAAAAAACTGCTACAGAATAGCAGTTTTTTTTAATATAAGTTGATTAGTTAGGTGATCCCAATCGTGCCATAGCACAGCGAAAACCTATGTAATCTGTTGCTTCGTCTTCATCAAGATAGCGTCTTTGTCCCGGTGCAGCCCAATACTGCAAATCTTTCCAAGAACCTCCTTTATATACACGTGCATTGTCTCCGACGAGTGAATAGTTGGTTTCAATACTTTTGGGATACATCAATTCGGTTGCTTCAGTATTGGAAGAATTATTTTTCCAATCATCCGGATTGATAAGGGAAGCCCAATCTCCGTCTAAATAATTCTTATTGTCTGCTTGGCGATAATTTCTTCGGCGGTCATTTTTAAAATCCGATACCGGTACCATTGGAATATGTCCTACGCTATCTCTTTCTTCTACTTCACCATCTTCAAGTAATTTTTTAGTTTGGTAATAATTTCCACGGAAGGGGTTAAGGTCGCTAATGTCACCAGAAGAAGTTTGACGATACACATCCATTACCCATTCAGAAACATTACCACCCATATTATACAAGCCATAGTCATTAGGCCAGAAAGATACAACCGGAGCGGGATGTTCTGCGGCATCATTTAGGAAGCCTGCAACCCCCATATAGTCACCGCGTCCACGACGTACGTTGGCAACGAAATCTCCGTAATATTTCTTGTTATCGGTACGGGTATAGTGTCCGTTCCAAGGATAAAGTTTACGTTCCAGGATTCTTTCGTTCAGAGTATTTCCAATCAAGCCGTATGCGGCATATTCCCATTCGGCTTCTGTAGGTAAGCGGTAAATAGGGAGTAAAATTCCGTCTTCCATTCTAACATTTCTAAATTCACCGGTGGTAATATATTGAAGACGTTTATCACTTTCTGCTTCATAACTTTCGTAGGTTAAATATGCGTCTGTATTAAAGTATCCTTCAGGAGTAGCTTCCGGATTCCAATTGATAAATCCCTGTTCCACTAAAATCATTTCATTAACACGGTCAGTTCGCCATGCTGCATAATTGGTGGCTTGGAGCCAATTAACACCTACAACAGGATAATCGCGGAAGGCAGGATGTTTGAAGTAATATTCCACTTGTGTTTCGGCATATTTCAGTTGGTCTCTCCAAACATTTTCATCAGGAAGGGCATTATCGTATACCACTTTCAAATCAGCGGGAACGAAAACACGTTCTAACCAATGCAAATATTCAAGGTAATCGAGATTACTGATTTCAGTTTCGTCCATATAAAAAGAGGAAACGGTAATTCTTCTTGGAACGTTGTTCCATTCATACATAACATCTTGTTCTTGTCTCCCGAAAACAAAGGTACCGCCTTCAACAAGTACCAAACCGGGGCCGGTAATCTGTTCCATGAAAGGATATACTTCAAAACCACCATTATCAGGGTTGTTATATTCCCATCCGGTAGTTGAGGATCTTTCATTTTTACAACTTGATAAGATGAAAATGAAGATTAAAAGTAAACTTCCTAATTTTGCAATTCTATTCATGATCTTGGTGAATTAAATTTCTTTTAATAAAACGATTTACAGGTTAATTTATTATGAAGTGTTTTTAGAATGACGGACAATTTAAATCTCTCATAATTCTTGTCTTTTCAGGACATTTGAGGAGAAGTTGCAACGAAACTTCATGAGCTCCTCCGGATAGGTTAGCCAATTTAGAGACGGTTAAGTCGTAGGAATAGGCGACACGAATCATTTCATGTTGTAATCCGAACAAGAAAACAAAAGCATCTGCATTTTTAAAGCATTGGCGGAACCATATTCCCACAACAAAAGGATAATAATTTAGATACATCCCGTAATTCAACTGATGAAATTGCATCTGTTGTTGGTAAATAATGTTTGGACTAATTGCAATATCTCCAAAACTTCTAACTTTTCTGCTTTTTCTCTTGAGGTCAAAATAGCCTCCGAAGTGCCCTGTCCATTTAATCGGTAATCTCGAGATAGAGATAAACCCTTCATAAGGACGCGTAACATGGTTGGCTGCAAAACCGAAATACAATTTATCGGTATATCCGATAAACCCTGCGGAGAAGTCAATCACACCTTTGGATAATCTCTCTGGTTGTGTTTCATTGGTTTGATATACAAAACCGTATTTAGGGTCAATCATATCACCGAAAGTAAGTTTACTCCAATCCAATGTTTTTTGTTGATACGTTGCTTGTAATGCAAATCGCATATTAAATTTACGGGTAACTTTGAGTTTATAAGAATAGATTAAACTGGCAGAGTATGTACTTATCGTTCCTTGTCCTGCCCGGTCTCCCATTACCAATACCCCAATACCACCGGCCAATTTATCAAAATGTTGATCGTAGGAGGCGGAATAGGAAACAAATGTTCCCGAAATTGAAGGCCATTGGTCCCTGAAATTCAATACGATGCGAGGGCAAACATTAGCCCCTGCAAAAGCAGGATTTAAGTATACAGGATTTGAAAAGAATTGTGAAAAATGAACATCCTGAGCCACAACCTTTCCGCTTCCTAAAAAGATCATGGAGAATATGACTATTATAAAAAGATGTTTTTGCATACCTTTTTTTTTTATTAGTTGGCAAAATTAATAATTTTTACGTACAAAAAGGGAAAAAGTTATCAACATTTTTTAGGTTTTTTATTTTTTTTGCAATTAAAATCAATCTTTTGCGTTTCTTTTTTAATTTTGACAGCTATTATTATAACGAGATATGAATGTGAAAACTTGGGCTATAATGTTACTTTTTTCCTACTTGATGTTTCAAATATTTGAAAATCAGGCACAAAAAATTAATGAAAAGGTCTCTTTTAAGTGGGAAAAAACCTATTTTCGCCTTTCGTCAGAAGAAAAAAAACAAGAATTTCTGTATTTTAAAGGAGCCGTTTCCGATAAGCGTTTTGAATCTCTTCCTCTCTTTACCAAACGTTACATTGTTGACAACTTTTATGAAAATTATGAGTATGCGGTTGAGAATGTAGTTTTTGAAGAGATGACTTCGGATGAGGCACAATTAATTCCTGAGGACTTCAATAATACATCTATAAAGATGATTGTCAAAACGATGGTAGAATCTCATCAAAATTATGCTGTGATATCTTTTATTCCGATTATTAAAAATGGTAATGGCAGATTTTCCAAAGTGATTTCTTGTGATATTATTTTGCGGGGTATTTCATCACGAGAGCAAAAACGTGATAAAAGATCTTATGTGTCTAACTCGGTTCTTCAATATGGAAATTGGTATAAGATTGCTGTTGCCGAATCAGGTTTGTATAAAGTAACCTATTCGGATATGGCCAATTTGGGAATTCCGGTTTCAGGGCTTTCTTCTGATCGCATTTCTTTGTTTGGAAACGGCGGAGGTATGTTACCTGAAGATAATTCAGGGATTCGAGCAGATGACCTGATTGAAAATCCGATTCGTATTTTTGATGGGGGAGATGGCGTTTTTAACCAAGGCGATTATTTTATCTTTTATGCACAAGGGCCTCATCGCTGGGATTATGTTAATGGCTATTTTACTCATACCTATAATATTTATTCCGATGAAGCATACTATTTTATTAGTGTTGATGAAGGAATAGGAACAACTAAAAGAGTGAATATTGTTGACAATACCGGATTGTTGTCCAATAATTCTGTGAATACATACACTTATTATGATTTTATAGAAAGTGATGTTAAGAATTTCGGCGAAACCGGACAACAATGGTACGGGGATGCTTTTGATGTACAAACATCAAGAGATTATAGTTTTTCTTTGCCCGGGGGGGCATCTTCATCTGTTCAAATTAAGGTGGCGGCAGCAGGAGTCGCTACCCAAAGTTCTTCTTTAAGTGTTTTGAGTGGAAGTTCTTCGTTGGGGGTACTCTATTTTTCATCCGTCGGAGATTCCTATGCCAGCGAGTCTGTGCAGCGATTTTCTTATATGCCCGCTTCGGGACAAACATCTCTGCCGCTTACGTTGACCTACAGTAAACCCTCCGTTTCTTCCGCTGCCTTCCTCGATTATATTGAAATTGAAGCAAAATGTAGATTGCAGATGACTTCCTCCCAATTTTCTTTCTGTAGCCCCGAAGCGGTGGGCTCAGGTAAAGTTACGGAATTTTCTATTTCCAATGCCAATAATCAATTACATGTCTGGGATGTGACCGATTTATCGCAAGTTTATGAAATA
>JAKIZI010000072.1 GCA_022708105.1 Bacteroidota bacterium | reverse complement strand
TCCGTTTCCACATGCAGTTTGTACTTCCCGGATTTTCCTGTAAGCAGGGACGCTGCATCCTGAAAAGCGCTTTCTGAAGCAGCCGAAGAACCGGTAGCGCTGTGGAATATTTTGCGGGAAATGCTTTTGGAAATTCTTACCGGCCGGATATGAACGGGTGCTGGCATGATCTGTTGCCACTTAAGATATTTAATAAAGCCGTGAATCGAATTGCGATTGGGAAAGCCATAAATAAAACGTTGCCCGGCATGTGTTTGTTCTCTGTAAAGTGTTTCGGCGGTAGCCCGGAAAATACCCAGGCCGCCATATTCAGGATCAGTCATGGTATCGTGAGAAAGCGCCGCTGTAATATCGCGGCCATCAGCGTACATTTGAACAGGACTTACGGCATATTGGCCGACAAGTCTTTCATTATCCCATGCCAGCTTAAAAAACAGGCCGTCAGTCGGATTTTCCAGAAACTCCCAGCGCCAGTGACGGAGGCTTTCCATTTTGCCCATCGGTTTTCCGAAAACGCGTTCAAACAAAGCACAAATCGCGTTTTCGTCACCGGGTTGGTAGCTCTTAATGTTCCAATTTCTTTCCAATTTAATATTCTATACTTCGTTATATTTCTTTTCTGAATTAATTAGTAATGCGATGTTGCAAGTGATGAATGTTAAGAAATCTTAAAGATCGCTTATAAGTTCTTTATAATGCCGATAATAATTTTGCGTACTTATTGGCAATATTATCCCATGTGTAGTAGTTCTCAATTCTCTCTTTTGCATCGGCTTTCAGCTGTAGAATTGCCGCTTCATTAAATTGTTCTAAATCTTCAAGCCTTTTTTGAAGATCGGACGCTTGAGAAAAGTACAATTGCTTATTATTTGTGACTTCTCTATTAAAAGGGTTGTCATGGCAGATAGCTATATTACTACTTCCCAGTGCTTCTAAAAGTGAAGGATTCGTTCCGCCGACAGAATGTCCATGAATATATGCAAAAGCTGAGTATCTTAGAACAGCCAATTCTTCGGGATTATATATGCCACCCAAAAATCTAATCTTTTCGTTTTTTTCTTTTTGAATCAAGACAGCATAATCATCTGAAACAAAATCTCCAACGATGATTAAAGATTTTGAAGAGTTGGACAATTTATAACCATCGATAATCATCTTAATATTATTTTCCGGTTCAAGACGGCTAACAACCAAATAATAAGAATCTTTTTTCAATCCGTATTTATCCAAAACCGTTTGATCAAAAGCGTTATTGATATACGCCCCGTATTCAATTGTGGATAATTTCATTTTATCGAGATTTGAATAAGTTGAAAAAAGGTAGTTAGTAATTTTTTTTGAATCAGCAATAATATGTGTAGAATGTTTAACAGCCACTATTTCCGTCAATTTTATGAATGCTTTTTTCAAAGGTGACCATTTATCTCTTTTAGATTCAACACCATCTACGTTTGTAACAATTTTTTTCCGGAAAAAAATGTTAATAACGTAAAATAACGAACCACCTGTGCCCGCAACCAAGATTACATCTTCACTTTTTAATGAATGCCACACACTAAGCAGGTAATAAAGTAATGGGTTTCTCGTTTTGGTTGTAGAAATATAAAAAAGCGAAACATTTTTAAACCTTTTTGGTGGCGTGGTTAATTCTGAGCGATCACAGTAAACCGTAACATTAAATCCCTTCTTTACTAATAAAGGAGACAACTCTTGTGCAAAGGTTTCAAATCCACCATACTTTGCGGGAATGCCACGCGTGCCAATAATGCTTATTTTCATTTCTACGTTGTTATATATTAGAAAATATCGTTTGGTTGTTTGGTTGCTAATATCAATTGATACGCTTCTAAAGTTTTGTGCGCTGTATCTTCCCATTTGTATTCTTTGATAATTTTTTCGCCAAGCTCTTCTATATATGGCGTTTCATGCGCCTTGACGATAGCTTCCCTTATTGATTGAATGTCATCAGGTTCACAATAGAAGGCTTTATTGTCAAAGTAGTCCTCTGTATCACCTTTTTTTGTGACAACTATGTTGTTGCGCATTATTCCGGCTTCTAATGACGACAGTCCGGGAGTTTCCATCCAGGAAGCTAAAACATGAACTTTAGATAGTTTATAATATTGCGGTAACATTTCATGATCTATCTGCCCGAGAAACACGCAGTTGTCAGTGCATTCTTGTAGACATTGTTCCATGTATTTTGTAGAATTCGTTCCTGCTTTCCCTAAAAAAACAAATTTGTATGGCAATTCTCTGGCAACGCGCACAATATTTAATTGATTTTTTCTGCCTTCAATTCTTGCAACACACAATACACAATCTCTGTACTTTTCCAATTCAGGAGCAATCGCGGTTTTTTCGTAATTAAACTTAGTTGTGTCGACAGCGTTGGGAACAGATATATATTCAAATTTTTTTAATTTAAAATCATCTGCTACTCTGAGCATTTCAGAGGGTGAATTCGGTAAAAAAATATCCACATTTTTAATTATTTTTCTTTGCAATCGTTTATGTCCATTAATCAGATAATAGAAAGTTCCCTTGCCAAATTCTCCGTTTAAAATTGCACGGAGAATAACCTTTAAATATTCTATTTGTGTAATTGAGAGGAACTGATTTATAATTTGAATAATCCCGCCACGTGCTCTTTTCTCATATTCAGTATATGGCCCATATATTGTTGAGAGCGCCACCATTTTGTTTTGTTTTTTTGCATTCATGACTTGGAGGTATATATCCTGTGGTCGCATCAGGTTGAACACATGAACAATATCGTATTTCGATAAATCCGGTGTCAATTCCAATGAGACCTCCACACCTACACCTAATTTCTGGAGGTATTCTTTGGTTTTTAATATTTGAGTTGTGTCACCACCCGGTGCAGTAAACAGGGTTTTTCTTGATTGAAATAGAACTTTCAAACTATATCGCCTTAAGGGAATTAATAATTCTTTTACACGCGTTGCCGTCGCCATAAGGATTATGGAGTTCGCTCATTAATTTATATCGCTGTGCATTATTTAGTAAATCCATCGCCTCATAGACAATTTTCGTTCTATTTGTGCCGACGAGAATTACTGTTCCTGCATCAACTGCCTCCGGCCGCTCCGTGGTTTCACGCATAACCAAAACAGGTTTACCCAAGGAGGGTGCTTCTTCCTGCACACCGCCGCTATCGGTAATTATTAACTTTGACTTATTCATTAGCCAGACAAATGTTGGATATGAAAGCGGGTTTATTAAGTGTATATTGTGAATACTGGACAGCATATTGTGCACAGGTCTCTGAACATTTGGATTTAAGTGAACAGGATAAACAATCTGGACATTAGCAGCTTTTTCGGAAATTTCTTTAAGTGCATTACAAATACTGATAAATCCTTTCCCGAAGCTCTCTCTGCGATGACCGGTTACTAAAATTATTGCTTTTGAAGAATCTACTATATGATTCAAGCGCACAATTTCTTCGTTAGAATAATCTGAATTTATTTTCTTAATACTTTGAAAAAGTGCGTCAATAACAGTATTCCCTGTGACAATTATATTATCTTCAGAAATTCCTTCCCTACGTAAATTATGCTTTGAAAGATCCGTTGGCGCAAAATGAATATCTGCCAATCGGCCGGTTAACTGCCTGTTCATTTCTTCGGGGTAAGGAGAATATTTATTCCATGTTCTTAATCCCGCTTCAACATGACCTACTTTATTCCCCGAAAAGAACGCGGCCAAAGCTGCAGCAGTTGAAGTAGCCGTGTCTCCGTGGACCAGGACCCAATCTGGTTTGAAATCATCCAGCACAGGTTTTATTTTTGTAAGAATATCCGCCCATAAACTATTCAATGTTTGATCAGTTTTCATTAAATCCAAATCATAATCGGGATTAATTTCAAAGAAGTCAAGTACCTGATCCAGCATTTCTCTATGCTGTGCCGTTACGCAAATCTTTGTTTCAAAAAAGGCTGATTCATTCAGCAACGCCTTTACTAGCGGTGCCATTTTAATGGCTTCAGGACGCGTGCCAAATACTATCAATATTTTTTTCATACTACACAAATTCCGTTATTGTGACGTTAATATTTCTATTAAATGTATCCATATGTCCAAACTTTTTTCAATGCTGCCGCATACTTGGCCTTCATCTCTGTGAAGATAAAAAGAAATTATTCCTAACAGATAGCATTGATAACTGAAATCCGGATTGTCGAAGTACTTTGCAAATATATGCCTGTTTGCTCGATAAGTTGCTATTATTCCTTCGGCGTTTTTATGCTGTTCAAAAATGCAAACTTGCGTGAGGAAATGAAAAGCGTCCAAAAACGGCGGGAAGGTGCGTTTGGCATATTCCCAGTCAAATACAAATAGCTCACCTTTTTCCAAAAACATATTCCACGGCGTGAAATCAGCATGGTAAAAAGAAAACATCATCTCCTTACCTTCATAATACTTTTTTACCATGGTAATAGAAGCGCTTACAGATTTGGCCGAGGCAGCAGATAAATAAGACAGATTTTGTTTAAGTAAATTCAGTGACTGATAAAAATCGGATTTCTCAAAGGGCAAACTTGTTTTTGTTTTTTGATGTAGTTGACTAAGAAAATCCCAGTGGATTGCTGATAACTGATGCAAAACTTTTGATCGACTTGTTTTTGTTGTCGTCTGCGCAAAGATATGCGTTTCATCTTGCAATGCACCGTTGTAAAGGCATTGTGGTGTGTTTGTAATACCATTATCATGAAGCATTTTAAAAATGTCTTCTTCATACTTAAAAAGTGCTTTCACTTCTTGTTTCTCCGAAATCTTGCAATAACCCAAAATCGAATAAGAAAGATTGAACTCCGTACTTGTGAACAGAAATGCCAAGTAAGTCCAGAACAAATGCAAATCTTTTGATTACGGGAAAACAAGATTTAAGAAGTTTGCCGTTTATGCTGCTCGGTTGGTAAAGCTGCAATGCAAGTCGGGTTTGTTTGTCGGGGATATACCAGATTTTCCCGTCAGCGTTTACTATCCTGTAAAAAAGATCATTGCCGCTGATATTAAAAATTAATTGATTCAAGATAATAAATTATGATGCCCGTTAATAATTATTGTAGCACTGCACAATAGCCGAATATATTTGTTTCCCCTTTTCTTCCCAGATAAAAGAGT
>JAKIZI010000071.1:253-5298 GCA_022708105.1 Bacteroidota bacterium | reverse complement strand
AGCCAGAGTTCCAGATGCGTGAGGATATCACGGATGACCTGTTGGTCTTCGATGAAGCTGATGATCTGCATGACGCCTTGACATTTCGGACAAACCAAAGGGTCAACCTGATATATTTTTTGAATCAGTCTTGCCCAGCTTTTTCTTAAGGCTTTTACATTGCCCTCCGGTTCGAGAATACAGGGGATGGCATCGTCTGTTCCAGTTTCTTTTCGTTTCCCGCGTGAGACATTACTGTAATACCCGTAGTATCTGACCATCTGCTCACCCCGGTTGGGGATATGCGAACACATGGCCGCCAGCCATTCCAAAGCGGGAAAGTTCTTACTTGATTCAGGGCAATAAGATTGCTGGACACTATATCTGTATCCATATTATAAAGAGAATAATTTTTAATGACTTCTTTTTTAAACTCTATCCCGTAATCAGATAAATACGATATTTTTTTCAAATGTTCTTCATTTCCAACATTGGAAATTGATTCATTCAGGCGATAGGCAATTTCATAAATTGACATTCGTTCGATCTCATCCCGTGAATACCGGGTTGTATTATCAAAAAAAGCATTGCCAATATACATGGGATCAACATCAGGATGTACTTCCCGGAGATTGATGGGATTCCTTAAAACAACACTTTCAGCATCAGGCGAAATAATATCATGGTATTTTTTTAACAAAAGTGAGGTTATAATTTGGCTGCGGGATATTATACATTTTTCATTTTTTGACTTTGCTGTCAGTTGAAGTTCATTGAGCAATTCATCGGTAAAGTATTCTCGTTTCGTATATTTTTTTACACTACTTATCCTGACTCTTTTTTGAATGGCATTACTCAACTCGGACAAAGACGGAATAAAAGTTTTGTCTGTTTTATCAAAATCAGCGGGCTTGCCCTTGAATAATCTTTGAGGTGAAGGGCGAAGAAAACGTTTACGTTCTATGATTGATTTCCATGCAAAGCAGAGAAGAATCAACGCAAAAACGTCAGCGACGGCATCCGAGCAGCTGATCCCGACGAACCTTCCGCCTTTCACCGGTATGACTGTAACAGCAAAAAGAGACTCCCCCGGTAATGTTTTAACCTTTACTAATTTTTTCTTTATATCTTCAATATTGATATTATCAAAAGTATCATCAATGAAAGGCAAAAAGTTGAATTTAAAACCGTCTTTGCAGTATTGTAAAGCAAATTTATTTTGACCCGTCTGAATTAATCGGCTTGAAAAAATATTGTAATGCCTAACAGCCCTGAAAATACTTTCTTTGGTTTCCAAGAATGTCGATTCTTTATTCCAGAAAAACAATATTTCCAGCGGTTCGGTACCCAGCACATATTCATTTTGGAGCAAAGACAGCGGCAGAATATTCTTGCCGTAATTTTCTTTCAGATACGCAACATTTTTCTCATCATCGATCTTGCTGTTTTTCATAATAAGTATGATAAGAATCACTTGAGCGGATATCTGCCTGATATCTCCGCAAATATCCTGCCGCTTTTTTCTTTCAACATGACAAAACTGGTTTGATTGGGTATCGCAATATATACGAACTTACCTCTCTCTTCTCCTATACCCAGCGCTTCAAGGTCATTTAAATGAGTCATATTAGATGACACTATGTCCCGTTCCACATTATAAGGGCGATAACTTTTAAATATTTCAGCTTTAAACGTTATCCCGTAAGGGGATACCTGTGAAATTGATGTAATTAAATCTCTACTCCGTGCTTTAATCACAGCCTCTTTAAGACGATAGGCAATCTCATATACTGACATTTTATTGATTTCATCTTTCGTAAATTCTATAAAACCGTCGAAAACCGCATTACCGATATATAAAGAATCAACATCAGGATGTATTTCTCTAAGATCAATGGGAATCAATAACCTTATCCTGTCAGTATGAGGTAGAACATGATCGTGATATTTCTTTAACAAATAACAAGTCACAATCTGATTGCTGGAAAGGTTATAGTCTTCATTTTCCAATTTTGCTTTCTTTTTATGTTCATTGAAGAACTCATCTGTAAAGTATTCCCGTATCGTATATTTTTCCATTTTTGACTTAACTCGGTTCTGAATCACATCGTTTAACTCAGATAAGGGTGGTGTAAATACTTTATCGATTTTATCGGAATTGACAGGACGGCCTTTGAATAATCTTTGCGTTGATGGAATGGGAAACGTTTTGGGATCTTTTCCTTCAATGATGCACCCCCAAACGTACAGGAAATAAATCAATGAAATCCCGTCCCCTACTGCATGTGAAACGCTGACCCCTCCTAACCATCCATCCTTTATTTCCATTGCCGTAAGCGAAAGAAGCGGTTCACCTGGCAAGGTTTTAATTCTCACTATCTTCTTCTTGATATCCTCAATATCAATCTCATTAAAAGATTTATCAATTGATGGCAAATGATGAAACTCAACTCCGTCTGTGCAGTAGTGTAATGCATATTGATCATCATCAATCGTAATCATACGGCTTGAAAAAAGATTGAAATGATCAGCAGCTTTTAAAAAAGATTCTTGATATTGTTCAAAAGTCCATTCTTTCAACTTATAATACAACAGAACTTCTATCGGTTGGGCGCCTGGCCAGTCTTCATTTTCAAATATCGATAAGGGAAGAATCGTTTTACCCAGATTTTCTTCCAGATACGCAAGCTGCTCTTTATTGAGTTTCATTACAACATCTCCAAATTTATATATTTACTTATGAATATCTTGATGGGGAATTTGATATCGAATATTTCATCTCAAGCTGAAATAGTGATAATTTTGGTATGATCCTCTCTGTCATTCAAAAAATTCGGTGAATATTTCCTTATTTGCTAACGAATACTTTTTATTTTATACGAGAAATAGAACAGCCTCTTATCTGCTAGTATTCCATCGACAACAAATTGTATATGTTTATGTTTTTGATATTAT
Organism: Bacteroidota bacterium; assembly: GCA_022708105.1. Taxonomy (GTDB): domain Bacteria; phylum Bacteroidota; class Bacteroidia; order Bacteroidales; family WCHB1-69; genus DUOL01. The sequence goes on along the minus strand of JAKIZI010000071.1, from coordinate 2,364 downwards.
CAACAATAATATCTGCCTTACTCAAATCCTGATTTCCCGAATTTGTATTTTTATAACCGATACATCTCATTCCCGCTCTTTTTGCAGCAATCACACCATTTTTCGAATCTTCAATAACAACACATCCTTGAGGATTCATCTGCAGCAATTCTGCTGTCTTCAGGAAGATGTCCGGCGCCGGCTTACTTTTTTCTACATTTTCACCCGAAACCCATGTTTTAATATATTTCTTTATTTTGATTTTATGAAGAACTTCTTCAATAAATTTAGCGGGAGAAGAAGATGCAACAGCAACAGGAATGTTCTTCGTATTTAATTTTTCCAGCAATTCCGGTATTCCTTCAATGGGATCATAATCAGTCCGTCGCAATAGTTCCAACTTCGTCGAAACTGACATATCCAGTATTTCTTGCAGACTTTTTTGAATTTTAAACTCATTTTTTATTTTTTGCCATTTTAAATGATCTGCACACCCTACATATCTGTTATGATATTCTTGGGTTGTTTCTATATTAAGTCTTTTTAATAAGGTTATAGCCGCAGAGCAATGCAACGGTTCACTGTCTATCAGCACCCCATCCATATCAAAAATTGTCGCTTGTATTTGATTCATTTACAATCCCTTACAACATAATTAATTATTTTCATTAATTAATTTGGCAAAGATAAAATTTTTAATGTGGTGAATGCATATAAGTATATTACTGCTATGTCAAGATAATTTTAAATATTTCATATTACGACTGTTCGATACATAAATGAGGACACTGATTTTGTGAACTTTCCCTCTAGTCATAAAGGCTCTCGTTAAAATATTTCCTTTCAGAACCGAAAAATTGAGGGTATAAAGTCGTCGGGTTTTTAGATCAAGTTTTGGTCAAAGTCGGAATCGATGAGCCAGTCTCTTATATGAATTGACATAGGACAGTGCATGCACAATATCTTTGCAAGACGCTCCCTGTAATAGGTTTCTTTTTAGTTGCCCAAAGCCAGGCTGGAAATATCCCGTAAGCTTTTTCTGTATGTCTGGCAGGCAAACGCTATGCTTAGGCATGGATACCAACAAAAAATGCTTTTGACTTTGTAATTTCCCGCGAATCGTTCGACACATTCATGAAATTTGTAAATCGGTCAGTGATCCATGATCTGAGAAAATATCATTCAGGTAGAATTCATGAACCATCTCCTTGCTATGTGATGCGCGACGATGATATTTCGACGAAAAATATTTCACATCGACCAATAACTTTCTATTGCTTATTTCTATTGTTTTCTATAACTTACATCAATGTCTGATGAAAACCTTGGAACACGGACATGAAATTTTTTACTGATACTATTCAATAGAATTGATAAATAATTCAAGATTTTTGAAAAATGGAAAACAACATATCAACCCATCACTCCACTTCTCAGCCATACAAACGTCCGGTGGAAATACTTCAAAAATTAATTCGATTTAATACGACCAATCCTCCGGGCAACGAAGCCGAATGTATTGCTTATATTCGCGGGCTCTTGTCCGATGCGGGAATCGAATCCGTCATTTTGGCAAAAAAGCCGGACCGCCCGAATCTTATAGCGCGCATTAAAGGAGAGCGAAAGGCCAATCCCCTCTTGTTATATGGTCATGTGGATGTGGTAACCACCGAAGGACAAAAATGGGACCACCCGCCATTTGAAGGTAAAATTGTGGATGGTTTTGTCTGGGGAAGAGGCGCATTGGATATGAAAAGCGGCATTGCCATGATGCTGGCCGCCTTTTTACGCGCGAAAGCTGAAGGGTTAAAACCGGCGGGAGATGTTTTGCTGACCATCGTGTGCGATGAAGAACCGGGCGGTGATTTCGGCGCGAAGTTTCTCGTAGAAAATCATGCGGAACTTTTTAAGGATATTCGTTACGCCATTGGCGAATTTGGCGGGTTTACTGTGCGGATAGGGAGAAAACGCTTTTACCCAATCACGATTTCGGAAAAACAAATCTGCTGGATCAGAGCAACCGTTCACGGACAAGGCGGACACGGTTCTGTCCCTGTGCGCGGCGGCGCAATGATGCAATTATCAAAATTATTGAAACAATTAAACAAAAAAGATTTGCCTGTACACATCAC
>JAKIZI010000071.1:0-235 GCA_022708105.1 Bacteroidota bacterium | reverse complement strand
AGGCCTTAGAGGTTTCCTTCTCAAACAACTGAATAACTCCTTCATGACAAATATCATTTTGAAGTTACTGGGATCAAATGGCAATACCCTTTACCCGCTGTTTCACCATACGGTCAGCCCCACGATACTTCATGGAAGCAAGATGATCAATGTGATTCCCAGTGAAGTATCAGTTGATTTGGATGGTCGTCTTCTCCCGGGATTCCAGCCGGACGACATGATCAACGAACTAAGG
>JAKIZI010000070.1 GCA_022708105.1 Bacteroidota bacterium | reverse complement strand
AACGTTCCCGGCGTATGCGACGTTTTCACCGTAGCGCAGCGGAGGTGAAAATGTGGCGAAGCCCAAGCGAACGCAGTGAGCGCCGCGCATTACGCCGTGTTATGTGCTGGGCAGAGAGCCACACAGTAAGTTTCTTAATAACCCCGCCCCCCCTCTTTCCGCCGGAGCACAGGACGTGCGGAGGCGGTCTTTGGAAAATATTTTTTAAATAGCAATAACAGAATTTGCTAATCTTTTCTCTTTGCTGAAAGGAGTTGTATAAAACCGCTGTTCAATCCCATATAGCAAATATTTCAATTCATCATCAGTGGAAATTTCATACTGCAAGCTTGATTCATCATATTTTATTTTGTCTTCACAGTATTCATTTATATAATTATGCATATCAGCTTTATCTTCATCAGACATTGTAGATAGGGTGTTGACAACTAAAGCAATCCGTTTCCTGTTTGGCTTGGAAACAACATCTACTCCATAGCCCCCCTTGATATTTATAAATGGTGATTTTAAAAAATCATCTACTTCTTGATTGGTTGCCTCTTTGTAGAGAATATCTATTCCTTTGAAAATAGCAGATATAGTTGCTAAACTTTTAAATATTATTGTATTGGACTTTGTAATAAATATTGCATCAGGAAGCTCATTGATTATTAAACGATTATTGCTTTTTTCAATTTCTGCGACCTCGCCAAATACAATCATTTTTTTATGGATAAATAGAGAAGATGTTATTTTTTGAAAATAAAAATCATCCCCCTGGGTAGAAAAAATATAAGATATTTTATTAAACTGATCTTTGTTTAATTCATCGAAATCTTTCGAGTCAAATTGTTCTTTCAAATAATCAAGGCAAAAATCTTTCGAAGTGAAGTTTTCAATTTTATACCATGAATCTTCATCAAGATTATGATCGGGTGAGTATGGAATGCAGTGTTTAAGGTCAACTTTTATGATGTCGAATAGAGAATTATCAGATAGAAGCTTAAATATAGATTTTTTTGCTTTTCCCTTTATTTTTGCAAAGACATAATCCATTATTTACTCCTCTCAATAAATGTATAATTATTGATTCGAAAAGCTTTCTCAATCTCCACTTCATCAGGGTACCGATAATTATTTCGGCTGATTAGAAACACGGTTGTACCCTTGAGGGTTTTAACATTGTAAAATTCGAAACCGAATAGTAAAAAAAGAGGATTAAAGTACAAAGCCTGCGATTTATAAGTGAAAATAAACAATACACCGTAAACAAATAGTAGTGATTCCCAATTCGCAATACTGAGTGCTACAAAAAAATAACCAAGATAACTCGGCAAGAAGCTATTATTTGCATGCTCAATGCTGATAATGTCACCTTTTTTGAATTCATCCTTTCCAAGAAGAGGACTCAAAAGAATACTTGTACCAGTAAGTAATACGGGTATAGCAAAATACAATACATACGATACGAAATGAGGCAGGTTTACAAACCATGAATTACCAGGAAAGAAATGACCCAAAGTGTAAGTATTTTGAACGAAAAATACAATTACTAATAACAATGTTGCATTTAAAGTTAGGAGTAACCTGAATAACCTGTTCATTATACCACCTTCACCTGACCATTCATGAGCATGGGAAGAAGCCAATCGCGAAGGGATGACAGCTCTCGATTTTGAACGATATTAGCCGTGCGTTGTAAATATAGTGATGATACAAACTTACTATATTGTTGAGCAACAGATTGAGAAGGAATTACAATTTTTGATTCCTTGAGAAACTTAAAGTGTCTTGCATAACCATAGTTAGACAAATCTATCGTTGAAACAATTTGGTATAATAAATATCCTGGCATATTTGACATTTTTGGCACAAGAACTTGCGTGCCATCTGCACCTCGTGCGTATTTAAAATTAACAAGTTTTACGACTCGAGTGTGATCTCCAAAAATGACATGTGGTTGATCTGGAATAATTATAGTTGATTCAGAATCGGTGTAGCCACATATATAGTCTTGGCTTTGATCGATTATTGGTATTGAACCGATTTTTGAATAATTTTGAGTTTGCAATTTTTCTGCACTTGGTTGTTTATCTATTACCATTTCAATAGTGGCATTTGCCCACCCCTCTGGAATCTCCCGCTTCAATTGCTCATTCCAGACCATCTTCCCGCCGCTGGACTTGAAGGGCTTGCCGTTTTTATCTGGAAAATCAAATTGAACAAACCAGTAGTCATACAGCGTCTTTGCCATGGCTTCCAGTTCGGTATTGATGCGGTTGTTGAGTTCGATTTTTGCATCGAGGGCGGAGAGGACGGCGGCGATGCGTTTTTGATCTTCAATTATTTCTGGTACTGATAAAACCAAGTTACCTAAATCATCAGGATTAATAGAGGGATATGAAGAGACATTATTTGTTGCTATGGTGTGCAGATATTCTGTATAATGCTTCTGTGTAATTGCATAGTATAGGTACTTCGGATCGATTGTATCATCATGGATATCTATAGTAGTAAAACCAGTTGAAACAATAATATTTTTTGGCGGATTTTCAAGAATGCCATGATGCTCAAGATTTGGCCGCACAGTTGAATACAAAATGGTATTTTTCTTTGCTTTTCGTTGAGCCCTGCTGGGCAATTCTTCCGTGTTTGTCGTGTATCTTTGAAAACCAATAATTGTATTACGCGTTATACTTCCCGTATCAAGGTATTCAACTACTTCCGGCAAGTCTAACTTAGAATAAGTTTCGAGGTTTAAATATGCTATTTGATCGATCTTTATCTTCTTATGACTCATACTTCAACCCCGCCAGTTGTTTCTTAATCTCCTTTTCCAGTTCCCTTGATTCAGAAAACAGTGTATCAAGATTGCTTTTATATGAGTTCATCTTCGCTTCAAACTCTTCCGGCGTAATATCCACATATTCAATCTTCACATCAAAATACTGACCAGCGCTTAACGAGTAATTCTTCTCTTTTATCTGTTCATACGAAACAACAACGGTAAAATCCTCTACCGCCTTGTGTTCATTGAAAGTCTTCACAATCAATTCTTCTTCTTCCGCAGAAAGCCAGGTCTTCTGGTTTTTCCCTTCCTTTACCGTAGTGCCGAGCTTGGAAGCGTCCATCAACACAATGTCGCCTTTGGTGTTTGCCTTATCCAGAAAAAGAACCGAAACATTCGTACCGGTTGTGGCAAAGATATTACTCGGCATGGAAACCACACCACGGAGCATCTTTTTCTCTACGAGTCGTTCGCGTATCTTCTTTTCAATACCGCTTTGCGCGGTAATAAAACCGGTTGGTACAACAATGGCGGCTTTCCCTTTATTAGAAAGTGAAAACATGATGTGCTGAATAAAAAGCAGATAAATTGACATCTTATCCACGTCTTTTTTCGGGATATTGGGAATCCCTGCAAAAAAACGGTCATGGTTCTGTTTAGTATCGAGATCATTCCGCCAATCGCTGAAATCCAGCTTAAAGGGTGGATTTGACACGATATAGTCAAATGTTGCCAGCTTTTCACCGTTTTTATGATATGGAGTGAGTAGGGTATTACCCTGAATAATATTCTGGATAGAATGAACCAGGTTATTTAAAATCAGATTGAGCCGAAGCATGCTCGATGATTTCTGGGAAATATCCTGTGAATAAATGGTACAGCGATCTTCACCAATGGCGTGAGCCAGATTCATTAATAGAGTTCCCGATCCGGCGGCCGGGTCATAACAGGTTACATTGCTCACCTTTTTATCGACAAGAATTGAAGCCATGATTTTTGCCACAGCGTGAGGGGTATAGTATTCGGCGTACTTGCCGCCACCGTCCTTGTTGTAGTCCTTTATCAGGTACTCAAAAATGGTAGAAAAGAAATCGAACTTCTGACTGAAAATTTTCTCAAAGCTGAAATTGACAAGCTGGTTTATTAGGGCCTTGCAGAAATCATCCCGTTTCTTTGAACTGCCGGTAATATAGGTTGATAATTCATCAAAGAGAGTAACTTTTGTGCCTTCTTCGGTTTTAACGGAAAAGATTTCATTGTTGAATATGGCAATATCCCGCAGGGTATCATCAAAGAGTTTCGCGTATTCACTTTCATTCTGCCTGTTGTGCAGATATGACAGGAAATGTTCCCGCTTTAATTTCGCACTGTCAGGGCTCATTCGCAAAATAAGCTTTTCATACTCTTTATCTGAATATTTCGCGACATCCTGTTCCCAGTTGGCGGAGTTTTTCAGTTTCGGGTCAAGTTCCTTAACCTCATAGCCGAACTTGTCATTCATAAACTTATACAAGAATACCTGGGTAATGATTTTAAATTCGTTTCCGTCATTACCAAGTCCATAATTGGCACAGATGCCTTTCAAATTATCTATTAGCTCTTTAGTGCTTGCGGTAAAATCTAATGTCATGCAAATACTCCCTGATATTCATTCATATACTCTTTAGCGACGCAAGCGTTGATAAATTTTGCTGCGTCGGGGTCCAGGTCAATTTTAACTTTTTCAAAACCGTCAATTACCATCGGCATAACCAGGCTGGTAAAATATCCTTCATTTTGAAGAAGGCGTGTATTGATAAGTACTTTCTCATCTGTCTGCTTTTTTACATCCATGGCATTCCTGTAAAAACCTACCTAAAACAATATTGACATATGCCCATATATGTTCATGAATGGTTCATTCCAATCACCAAGGTGACAGGCCATGTTCGTAGACAATAGTATTGCCGCACAACGGAAGATGTTTACCCTGGAAAGCGATCTGGATGATCGGCTCAAGAAAAAGCTCGCACGGCACTGGTCGGCCGTCTTCTTCGAGAAAGTTTTCCTGGGGATAGACGAGAAGTGCTTTGCGCCGCTGTACTGCGGGAACAACGGCCGTCCGAACTTCCCGGTGAACATCCTTGTGGGGATGGAAATATTGAAGGAGATGTGGAACCTAACCGACGAACAGCTTTTCGAGCGCTACTATTACGACATTAGCTTTCGCCGGGCGCTGGGACTTTCGGACTTTAACGAGCATATCATAGCGGAGAAGACGCTGTATAACTTCCGGGCGTCACTGGCGCAGCACGACCGGGAGCGCGGGGCCAGCCTTATGGAGCCGGTATTTCGGATGTTGCGCGACGACATTATCCGTGAGCTGGGCATCAAGACGGGGACGCGGCGGACGGATTCGACGCTTATTGGCGCGAACATCAAGAAGATGAGCCGTTTGATGTTGTTTCACAAGACACTATCGAATCTGGTGCGGGACATGCGGGCGCTTGAGATGAGCGTTTCGAAGGAGATTGAGGAGATACTCAGGGAAGATGAGGACCGCGTCACCTA
>JAKIZI010000006.1 GCA_022708105.1 Bacteroidota bacterium | reverse complement strand
GACTTTATCATGATGACTAAAAATACAAGCTATATGTTTGTTACCGGTCCGAAAGTGGTAAAAACAGTCACCAACGAAGATGTAACCGTAGAAGACCTCGGTGGAGCTTCCGTTCACTCTTCTAAATCCGGAGTAGCCCATTTTGCAGTTGAGAATGAAGAAGAGGGTATTGCCATGCTTCGCGTTCTTATGGGCTATTTACCTTCCAATAATATGGAATCTGCGCCGCATGTTGCATGTGATGATCCTATTAATCGATTGGAAGATAGTTTAAATATGATTATTCCCGATAATCCGAATAAACCCTATGATGTAAAAACGGTTATTGCCGGTATTGTGGACCACGGTCAATTTTTGGAAGTACAAACCAATTATGCTCCGAATATTATTGTTGGGTTTGCCCGTTTTAATGGAATGTCGGTGGGAATTGTTGCCAACCAGCCCAAATATTTAGCGGGTTGCTTGGATATTAATGCTTCCCGCAAAGGTGCCCGTTTTATTCGTTTCTGTGATGCTTTCAATATTCCGTTGGTTACGTTGGTGGATGTTCCGGGATTCTTACCTGGAACCGGTCAGGAATACGGCGGAATTATTCTTCATGGAGCAAAATTACTCTATGCATACGGAGAAGCTACCGTTCCTAAAGTGACCGTTATTCTTAGAAAAAATTATGGAGGAGCTTATTGTGTAATGAGTTCCAAACATTTGCGCGGAGATATCAACTATGCTTGGCCGGCAGCGGAAATCGCAGTAATGGGAGGTAAAGGTGCCGTTGAAATTTTGATGGGCAAAGAAATTAAAGCCATCGAAGATCCTGAAAAACAAGCAGAATTTATTGCCGAAAAAGAAAACGAATATCGTGATGCTTTTGCAAATCCTTATGTGGCTGCAAAATATGGATATATTGATGATGTTATTGAGCCAAGAAATACTCGTTTTAGAGTCATTCGTGCCCTCGAGTCTTTGGTGAATAAGAGAGTGGAAAATCCTGCAAAAAAACACGACAATTTACCATTGTAATCATGGAATAAATAACCTTATTATATTATTTGAAAAGAGTTATTTATCTTAAAAATTAGAATATACTATGAAGAATTATATAAATAAATGTTTGTTATTAACTGCAGGAATGCTCCTATCAATTTCCTTATTCGGTCAAAAAATTTCGGATTTGCGAATCAATGAGCTTTTGATTAAAAATGATTCCAATTATACAGATGAGTACGGCCGTCATGTTCCGTGGCTTGAAGTTTTTAATACCGGTTATAACTCTGTTAATATTGCAGAATGTTATTTGACAGATGATACCACAGGATTGGCTTCAGGAACAGGAATAAAGAATTGGTACAGAATTCCTAAAGGAGACCCGAAAACGTTAATTCCACAAAGAGCTCCAGTAATATTTTATTTGGACAACGATCCATTATACGGAACTTTTCATGTTAATTTTAATCCCTTACAATCTAAGACGAATTATATTGCATTGATAAGTTCAAACGGAAGAACGGTAATTGATATTTTTGAATATCCTGATACTCTTAGAAATCTTGAAGTTTCTTATGGCTGTATAGATGATGGAATAAAAACTGTAGAAACCGAAGATGGAAAAGAAATTTCCAATATTGATTTCTTACATTATTTCACCCCCGGATCAACCAATAAAGTGACTTCGGAAGCTACCAAATCTGAAAAAATGAAGGAACAGGACCCTTATGGAATAGGGTTAACTCTCATTGCAATGAGTGTTGTTTTTCTTGCTCTTTTCTTGATTTTTGCTATGCTTAAAATTTTTGGTAAGTGGAACAAAAAAACCGAAAAAAGAAAAGCCGAAAAGAAAAAAGAGCAAGTTATTACGGCTAAATCAGAATCAGTAGAATCAAAAGTAATAGAAAGTGCTACCGGAGAAGAATTGGCTGCAATCAGTTTGGCAGTTCATCTCTATTTAAATAGTAGTCATGATGAAGAGAGTGAAGTTATTACGATAGAACCTCCTGTTATTCGTTATTCCCCATGGTCACAAAAGCATTTGATCATGAAAAGAGTATATCGTAAAAAATAAGATATTTACTTAAGATATTAATCATTATAATTATAAAATCATATATGAAAAATTACAAATTTGTTATCAATGGAAATAAATATTCGGTAGATATTGCCGATATAGAAGAAAATAGTGTTGAGGTTGAAGTAAACGGAACTCCTTATACGGTTGAATTGGAAATGGAACTTCCTCCTATAGCGAAAACGCAACCTAAACCGGCTGCAAAAGTGGTTCAACCTATGACGCCAAAACCAACTCCGGTAATGGCTCATATTCCTCAGGCACAAGCAGCTCCGACAGGAGGAAGTGTCATTAAATCGCCCCTTCCGGGAGTAGTGTTGGATGTATTCGTCAAAGTTGGAGATCAAGTGAAAGCGGGACAACATGTTGTTTTACTTGAAGCTATGAAAATGGAAAACAATATTGATGCCGATAAGGAAGGCGTAGTGAAAGAAGTTCGCGTTCAGCGTAATGATTCCGTTATGGAAGGGGATGTGCTGGTGATTATCGGATAATCTTGTATAACTTTTTAAATTTACAAAAACATGTTAGATTTTTTTAAAAACGGACTTTTAGAATTCCTTAATTATACGGGTTTTGCGAATGCTGAACTTGGGAATGTTATTCTGATTGTTATAGGTTTAATATTTATCACTTTGGCTATTGTGAAAGAATATGAACCGATGCTATTGATTCCAATCGGATTTGGAATTATTGTGGGAAATATCCCTTTTGTTGACGGATTACAGATTGGCGTATATGAACAAGGTTCTGTACTTAATTACCTCTATTTTGGAGTTATTCAAGGAGTTTATCCTCCTTTGATATTTTTAGGAATTGGCGCTATGACAGACTTTTCGGCCCTGATTTCTAATCCTAAGTTGATTTTGATTGGAGCAGCAGCTCAATTCGGGATTTTTGCCGCTTATATCATTGCACTTCTTATTGGATTTACCCCAATGGAAGCCGGAGCAATCGGTATTATCGGTGGTGCTGACGGACCTACTGCCATTTTCTTATCTTCGAAACTTGCGCCCAGCATGATGGGAGCCATTGCCATTTCTGCCTATTCATATATGGCGTTAGTTCCGGTTATTCAGCCTCCTATTATGAGACTATTGACTACTAAAAAAGAAAGAGTTATTCGAATGCGTCCCCCACGAGCTATTACTCAAAAAGAAAAAATATTATTTCCAATTCTATGTATTTTATTGACCGCTTTCTTGGTGCCTTCCGGTTTGCCCTTGCTTGGGATGCTTTTTTTTGGAAACCTTTTGAAAGAAAGTACAGTTACCAAACGTTTGGCCAATACCGCCGGTGGTCCGCTTATTGATATTGTAACCATCCTGATCGGTTTGACCGTGGGTTGTTCAACGCAAGCCAATACTTTCTTACGCGTTGAATCTGTTCTTATTTTCGGACTTGGAGCAGCTTCTTTTGTTTTTGCTACTGCTGCAGGTGTTTTCTTTGTGAAAATATTTAACCTATTTTTGAAACCCGGGAATAAAATTAATCCGCTCATCGGGAATTCAGGAGTATCTGCAGTGCCCGATTCAGCTCGTGTTTCTCAAGTCGAAGGATTAAAATATGACAAAACGAATTACCTGCTGATGCATGCCATGGGACCCAATGTGGCTGGAGTTATTGGAAGTGCAGTTGCTGCAGGTATTCTGCTTAGTTTCTTATATTAGAACTATATGGTCTAAAACGTATTATAAAAAAATGCCGACTTATTAACCGGCATTTTTTTTATAAGTATTTAAAAATAAAAAAATGTCCCCCAAAAGAGGACATTTTTGCTTGGTAGCGGGGGGGGGATTCGAACCTCCGACCTCCGGGTTATGAGCCCGACGAGCTGCCACTGCTCTACCCCGCACTATTTATTAGATTGCAAAAGTACAAAAAAAATCCCAATTTCTCAATTATTTGCTCTTTTTTTTGAAGAAAAGTTTGTATTTGTTTGTTTATTAAATCATTAAAAATATACTAATCTTAAATTTCTTTCGTTTTCCCTATGTGTGAATCTCAAAAAGGAATGTTTGAAAGAAGCTATTATCTGATAAAAAGAAAAAATATTGAGATTCTAAACATTTTTTTCATCATTATTGTTATGTTACTATAAAAATTAAAACTATGGATAAACAGATTTTAAAAATTACAGATTCCGTTGAGTGGATTGGGGTATTAGACAAGGAAATCACAACGTTTGATATTGTAATGGAAACCAAATACGGAACAACTTACAATTCTTATTTTATTAATGCTGAAAAAAAGACGATTGTTGAAACGGTAAAGGAGAAATTCTGGGATGTTTATGAGGAAAAATTACGGAAGCTTTGCGATCCTTCGGAGATTGAATACATCATTGTGAATCATACGGAGCCTGACCATGCCGGTGGTTTACGCAAGTTATTGAAAATTGCTCCAAATGCCAAAATTCTCGGTTCAACTTCTGCGCTTCGGTTTTTAAAAGACCAAATAGGAGAGGAATTTCCACAGCAAGCGGTCAGAGGCGGCGATATTATTGATTTAGGAAATAAAACCATTGAGGTGATTTCTGCCCCGAATTTGCATTGGCCGGATTCTATCTACACCTATCTTAAAGAAGACAAAGTGCTTTTTACCTGTGATTCTTTCGGAGCCCATTTCTGTCACGATGATATGTATATTAATAAAGTGGGTAATTATGATGATGCCTATCAATACTATTTTGATGTGATTTTAAAACCGTTCAGTAAATTTTTCTTACAAGCAATTGAACGTATTCGTCCTTTGGAAATTGAAGCAATTTGTACCGGGCATGGTCCGCTTATTACCGAAGGTTGTCAAGAGATTATTGATAAAACCGAAAAACTATGTCAGGAATATATTGCTCAATATCCGGTTAAAAATCGCATTTTGATTGCATACGTGTCGGCATACGGATTTACCAAAACCATTGCCGAAAAGATTGCGGAAGGAGCGGCCGAAGTGCAGGGTGTAGAAATTGACCTTTGCGATATTGAAAAGATGGATATAGGGACGCTTGCGGATAAAATAGACAAGGCTTCAGCATATCTTTTAGGAAGCCCTACTATTAATCAAAACATGTTGCCCCAACTCTATCAGGTATTTGCACACATGACTCCTATTCGGGATAAAGATAAACTCGCTGGTTGTTTTGGTTCTTACGGCTGGAGCGGAGAAGCTGAAAAACAGTTGATTGGGAATATTGAAAATCTTAAATTAAACTATTGGGGAAATTCACTTTTCCTGAAATTCAGACCTCAGGAAAAGGATTTTGAACGCATTAAAACGTACGGGAAAAATTTCGCACTTATAGTTTCCGGTTGCTAAAAAGGAATAAATTCTAACTCTTAACGGCGGCAATAATTTCCTCAACGGATATTTTTTGCTGCTCCCCGGAGCACATATTTTTCAATGTAAAAATGTGCTCTTTTATTTCGTCTGCACCTGCCATGACCACAAAAGGAATTGATTTATCATTAGCATAATTCAATTGCTTCCCGATTTTGACATTATCGGGATATATTTCGCATGAAATACCCGAAGCACGAACTTTTTGCAATGCATCCAACGCATAAAGTTCTTCTTCTTTTCCGAAATTGAGGAATAAAACTTTTACCGGAGAAGCAATCTCTTTTGGGAAACGATCCAATTCCTGCAATACATCGTAAATTCGTTCTGCTCCGTAGGAAATACCTACGCCAGACATATTTTTAAGTCCAAAAATGCCCGTAAGGTCATCATAACGGCCACCTCCGGAGATACTGCCAATCGAAACCCCGTTGGCCTTTACTTCAAAGATAGCTCCGGTATAATAGTTCAAACCTCTTGCTAAGGTTACATCAAGTTCGACTTTGGAACGAATCGGAAGCATGCTTACATACGCTAACATGGAACGAATTTCTTCAACTCCTTTTTTCCCGATTTCACAATTTTTAAATGTATCAGACAATAATTGCAATTGTTCTTCACTACTCCCTTTTAGTTCAAAGAATGGGTTGAGTTGGGTTATGGCCAAAGAAGATAAACCGTTATCTTCCAATTCCCGGCACACCTGTTCTTTTCCTATTTTATCCAATTTGTCGATAGCAGTACAAATCGTCGTAATCTTATCCGGTTCGGAAATAATTTCGGCAATTCCGGCCAATATTTTTCTATTATTTACTTTAATAGTGATGTCAATTCCAAAAGTGGAAAAAATTTCATCGGTTATTTGGATTAACTCTGCTTCATTTAATAAAGAGTTACTGCCGATAACATCAATATCGCATTGATAAAATTCTCTGTATCTGCCTTTTTGTGGTCTGTCGGCTCTCCACACCGGCTGCATCTGATATCGTTTAAAAGGAAAAGTTAGATCGTTGCGATGTTGCACGACAAAGCGGGCAAAAGGAACTGTCAAATCATATCGGAGCCCTTTTTCACAAATTAATGAAGCGGCTTGAATTGCGGTTTTATTTTTCAAATCAACTCCCGACAAAAAATCTCCGGAATTTAATATCTTAAAAATTAATCGGTCTCCCTCTTCTCCATATTTTCCCATAAGAGTAGAAAGATTTTCCATGGATGGTGTTTCGATGGGTAAATAGGCATATTTTTCAAAAATAGACCGTATGGTATTCATAATATAGTTGCGTCGAATCATCTCCAAAGGAGTGAAATCGCGCGTTCCTTTTGGTATAGAAGGTTTTACGACTGACATAATTTTTTATTTTCAAACTGCAAAGATAGGATTTATTTTTAATGTATTTCTTATCTCTTTTTTTACTATCTTTGCAAACTTTTTAAATCATTATAAATTAAATAAAAAAATAAAATGAAATCAGTATCTATTAGCGGTTCTCTAAGAGAGAACGTAGGGAAAAGAGATGCAAAAGAACAAAGAGCCAAAGGAATGGTTCCTTGTGTTGCTTATGGTGGTGCTCAACAATATCAATTTGTGGTTCCTGAAAAGCAATTTAAAGATTTGCTATATACCCCGGAAGTAAAATATGTTGAATTGGACATTGCCGGCACAAAAATGAATGCCATTGTTCAAGATAGCCAATTTCATCCGATTACCGATAAATTGTTACACGTTGATTTCTTGGAAGTTATTGATGGAAAACCTATTATTATTGACATTCCGGTATTAATCACCGGAACTTCTCCCGGTGTTCTTCGCGGTGGAAAATTATCAAAGAAAGTTAGAAAAATTAAAGTTAAGGGAGAACTCCAATTTATTCCCGAACACGTAAGTGTTGATATATCTAATTTGGAAATTAATGATTCGCTTAAAGTTTCAGATTTACAGATAAACCATCTGACGATTATGGAACATCCGGGAAAACTTCTTGTTTCAGTTGTTTCTACACGTAATGTGGAACAAACCCAAGAAGAAGCATAATAATAAAAGATCTTATTTTTTTAATATTAAACAGCGGGTTATATTTTTATCCGCTGTTTTTTTTCTTTTAGCGGCTCTGCTCCTTTGCTCCTTTACGATGAAACCTGCTCTTTTTCCATTAATCGGAGATTTTTCCATACATTTCAAAATATCTTAAAAAAGATGGATTATTGTACGGCTGAAAATTTCTATTTATCTCGTAGTGAATTTTTTAGTAAACCACGTACTTCTATTTTTTTTATCGGACAATAGTAATAAGGAATACTTGAAGTCTCTTTCATTTTTTTTTTTTGAATAAAATATTTATAGATAAATTTTTCTTTTAAATTTGCCAATATTTCTCAATAGAGTGTATTTTTGTTAATAAAAAATAAATATAGAGGTTATGACAAGCAGAATAGTGCGTCTCTTCGTCATTTTATTTAGCTGTGGCTCCTTATCTGCCCAGATGCCGGAGGTGGTTTTTATGCCCCATTGGTTACCGCAAGCACAATTTGCAGGTTATTATGTGGCACAAGAAAAAGGATTTTATGAAGAAGCCGGAATTAAGGTTAAAATAGTTCATCCTTCGGCTTCAATAATGCCCACTGAAAGTCTGTTGAGCGGAAAAGTGGATGTAATTTCCCTATTTTTGGTAACTGCCATGACGACCGTTGGAAACGGAGCCGAAATGGTTAATATTGCCCAGATGTCCCAAAATTCAGCCCTGCTTTTTGTAACTAAGAAATCTAAAAATATTAAAACGATTCAAGAACTTAGTGGAAAGAAAATTGGTATTTGGAAGAGTGGATTCGATGAAATTCCCAAGTCGTTGGTAAATTCTCTTAATATAAAGGTTACATGGGTGCCCATTCTTTCATCAATCAATATGTTTATGCTTGATGGAGTGGATGCCATGACGGTTATGTGGTACAATGAATATGATCAGATTATTAATGCAGGGTATAATTCCGAAGAACTCAACACTTTTTTCTTTTCACGTCACGGATGTAACATGCCCGAAGATGGACTCTATTGTTTAAAAAATACCTATAATACGAGAAAACAAGATCTTCGCAAGTTTGCGGAAGCCTCTCTTAAGGGTTGGGAATATGCAGAAACCCACCCGGAAGAAACGATAGAAATTGTTTTGGAAGTGATGAAAAAAAATCATATTCCTACGAATTATGCTCATCAGCAGTGGATGTTGGAAAAAGTATTGGAATTAATGAAACCTCCTTTGGAAAAAGGTAATAAAGGTTATTTATCGGAAATAACTTACGAAAAAGCTGCAAAAAAGTTGTTGTCCAATGGCTTTTTGAAATCAATAACGCCCTATTCCGAATTTTTTAAACCCGTATTATCATTCAAAAACGATGACCAATGAGTATTGTGAATAAATTTAAGCAATCATTATCGGCAAGAATTGTTACTTATGTCTTGACCCTTTGTATTTTATTATTTGTGTTGTCGTTGTCAGGGTTCTATTTCTTTTCGAAACACCGGATAGAAGAGATGACCTATCGAAATGCCGAGATATTGACCGAAAATACCGTGATGCAAACGGAAGCTATATTGGCGCCGATTATGAAGATTGCAGACAATTATAAATGGATGATAACCAGAATGATTAATCATCCGGACACCTTTATGGACCTGACGCGTCAAATTGTTGCACAGAATCCGGAGATTATTGGCTCGGCAATTGCTTTTACCCCGAACTATTTTAAAGACAAAGGACTTTATTTTTCGCCCTATTCCTATCGGGATGGGGATTCTATTCGGAGCATTCAATTGGGAAATGAGAATTATGAGTATTTTGTCATGGATTGGTACCAGATTCCCATGAGCATTCAGCAGCCATATTGGTCAGAACCCTATTATGATGAGGGGGGCGGAAATGCATTAATGACGACCTATTCGGTTCCGGTATATTTGGATTCTAACGGGAAAGAAATAATCGTTGCCATATTGACCATGGATTTGCCTTTAGACCGCTTTACGGAGATGGTTTCTTCGTTAAAAATACTAGAAACAGGCTATGCATCGGTACTTTCGCGCAACGGTACTTTTGTGACGCACCCGAATAAGGAGTTGATAATGAATCAAACCATTTTTAGTTATGCCAAAGAAAAAAATAACCCAGAATTGAGAGAAATCGGTCGGGATATGCAACGTAACAAAAGTGGTTTCGTGAGCAGTACGTTGGACGGAATTGAGCGTGTAATGTATTATGCCCCGTTACCTTCGAGCAATTGGACATTGGCCGTTCTGTTTCCCAAATCGGAAATGTATTTGCCATTGCGTTCGATTTCCATTATTTTACTCATTGTCATCATCATTGGATTGGGATTATTGACAGTTATTATTGCCAGAATTATTACCCGCCAGTTATCGCCGTTGCATCATTTTGCGACTTCGGCACGAGATGTAGCCAAAGGAAATTTTAATATTATCTTGCCCGATATTCATACTCAAGATGAAATGCGGGAGTTACACGATGCTTTTGAATATATGCAACATAATTTAGTCCATTATATTCAAACATTAAAAGATACAACAAGTGCCAAAGAAAAAATAGAAAGTGAATTAAGAATTGCACGGGAAATTCAGATGGGGATGATTCCCAAAACGTTCCCCCCGTTTCCTTCAAGAAAAGAGATTGAACAATTTGCGGTACTTATCCCGGCAAAAGAGGTCGGCGGAGATTTGTACGATTATTTTATTCATGAAGAAAAATTGTATTTTATTATTGGAGATGTTTCCGGAAAGGGAATTCCGGCATCTCTACTCATGGCCGTAACCCGTAGTTTGTTTCGAACCGTTTCCTTGCATTATAATACAGCTGCCGAAATTATGGCCGGACTTAATCGGTCGTTGTCGGAAAATAATGAATCAAATATGTTTGTAACCCTTTTCTTAGGGTTGTTGGATTTACGGACAGGCATGCTCGAATATTGTAATGCAGGACATAATCCTCCCTTATTAATCGAGAAAACAAGTTCCTATTTTTCGGTTATTCCCAATTTGCCGCTTGGTTTATATGAGGATTTTGAATTTAAACAACAATCCTATCAACTCAATGCGGGCAGTACATTATTTCTCTATACAGACGGCATAACGGAAGCAGAAAACGGCGAACAGGTTTTATACGGAGAAGAACGATTACTTGCGTTTCTCTCCGAAAAAGAGTTTGCTACGCCCCAATTGTTGATTGAAGGGGTACTCGAAGATGTGACGCATCATGTTGCCCATGCTCCCCAATCGGACGATATGACCATGTTGGCCATTACTTTTGTGGGGGGCCAAGAAAAATATGAAAAAAGCATTACCTTAATTAATGAAATTCAACAAATTCCGATACTGTACGAATTTATCGAAGGGGTAGGACATGACTTGGGATTGGAAGATGCATTGGTTCTGAAATTGAATTTAGCCTTGGAGGAAGCCGTTTCCAATGTGATCTTGTATGCCTATCCCAAAGAACCCGGAAAAAAAATCGTTGTTTCTGTTTCGCTGAAAGGGAGCGATTTAATCTTTACAGTTACGGACTCCGGAATCCCGTTTGATCCTACACTCTCGGAAAACCCAAATTTGGAATTATCTGCAGAAGAACGTCCTATAGGTGGGTTAGGCATCTATTTGATCAAACAGATTATGAATGAGGTTACTTATAGCCGAATTCATGATATTAATATTTTTACGATGAAAAAGAAAATCTAAATTAAAATACGATTAAATTAAAACAATTATGGAAGTTAAGATTGAAATTATTGAAGGATGTACTTTAGTGAAAATTGCAGGTCGATTGGATACCGCTACGGCAGGAGAATTTGAAAAGGCTATTGCCCCGATATTGGAGGGTACTATGCAACATGTGATTTTGGATTGCGCCGATTTTACCTATATCAGCAGTTCTGGATTGCGTCTTTTTTTGGTGTTGCAAAAAAGTGCATTGGCAAAAGGGGGGAAATTATCTATTCGAGATATGAGTGCTGAAATCAAGAGCATTTTCGATATGACCGGATTTTCATCGCTTTTTACTTTTGAACAATCAAATGTATGAGAAAAATAACTCTTTTTTTATCCGTTTGCATATTTTCTATTCTTCTTATTTCTTGTAATAAAACAAAGATTGAAGAAGTAACTGATTTAGAAGAATTGAAGCAAGCAAGGATTGCAGTTGTTACCGGAACGATTGCCGACCAATTGGTATGGCAAAAACTTCCCGAGGCGGAGTGTGTCTATTACAATTCACCACTGGATGCTTGTATCGCAGTCCAAAAAGGCATCGAAAAGGCCGCGGCTTACGATGAACCCATTCTAAAAAATATCATGGCCAAGAATCCGGGATTGAAACTTTTGCCGGAGCTGATTACCGAAGATAGCTACGGAATGGCTGTTCGACCGGATGATGTTTTACTGAAACGGGTGGCCGATTCTTTGTTGGCGGCATTACGTTCCGACGGGCGATATGACGATATGATGAAAAGATGGTTCCCTACCAAGGGAAAACCCGCGCCCATGCCGGAAATAATCTTGGATGGAACCAATGGCGTGTTGACTTTCGGAACCAGTGCCCTCACAGAGCCTTTTTCATTTTTTGACGAAAAGAGAGAAATTGTCGGGTTTGATGTCGAATTTGCCGCCTTGTTGGCTCAAGCATTGGGGAAAAAATTGGAAGTCGTGAATATGGATTTCGGAGCCCTGATATCTTCTTTGCTCTCAGCAAAAGTGGATATCATTGGCGCGTGTATGACGATTACCGAAGAACGGGCAAAAAGTGTTTTGTTTACAGAGCCTTATTATCATGGCGGCATTGCAGCTGTTATCAAGGATTACGGAGTGGAAAAGCATAAAAAGAAAGAATTCGTTGTCACAAAAAAAGAAGATAATCCCCGGAATGGGAATGATTTATCTCATGCGGTGGTGGGAGCGATGACCGGAACTACCGGAGAGATGTACATCAGGGAACATTTTCCCAAGGCTACGGTTCAATGTTTTGATGATATTATGGATGCCGTTGCCTCGCTGCAAGCCCACAAATTGGATTATGTCATTACGGCATATACAACAGCCCTGAAGGTTGCTAATAAGAATAAAGATTTGGTGGTGCTGCCGAAAGAATTTACGGATGAATATGCGGCAATTGCATTTTCTAAAAATCAAACGGCACTATTGGATGAGGTCAATAAGGTGTTGGCGGAGTTTAAACAGGATGGGACTTTAGATTCCATTATCAAGCGGTGGGTACGACCTGATGGGTCTGCGTATGAGTTAACGGAGATTCCTAAAGTAACTTCAGGAAAACCTCTTGTGGTTGCCATTGCTGCCAATCGTGAACCGATGTGTTTTATTTCGAATAATACTATCGTCGGTCTGGACTGTGAGCTAATAGAGAGAATTGCCTATAAATTGGGACGACCGGTACAGTATTACGATATGAAATTCTCTGCGCTTATTGCGGCACTCGAATCAGGTAAAGCCGATCTGGTCATTTCAAATATGACGGCTACCGAAGAACGGCGAAAAGTGGTCAACTTCTCCGACGGCTATTTCGTTAATCCTCAGGTGTTGGTTACTTACAAGAATGACAATCAAATGCAAGCGAACTCCAAATCATTTATTGAGCGGACCAAAGAGAGTTTTTATAACAATATTATTCTGGAAAAACGCTATTTATTGTTGTGGTCGGGGTTGAAGGTGACTTTTCTCATATCTTTATTTGCCGCCTTGTTGGGAACTTTTCTGGGAGGGATTGTATGTATGATGAGAATGAGCCGCTCCAAGGGATTGCAACTTATTGCGAAAATATATATCGACTTGTTGCGGGGAATTCCGCAGGTTGTCTTGTTGATGCTGATGTTTTATGTTATTCTTTCGCCTTTAAATATCAGCGGATTAGGGGTTGCTGTGATCACATTTGCTTTGAATTTTGCGGCTTATGTTTCCGAGATGTTCCGAAGCTCGATTGAGAGCATCGGGCGGGGGCAGTGGGAAGCCGGAATTGCTATGGGTTTCAGTAAAGTGAAAACATTCCTGAATATAATTCTTCCTCAGGCGGTGCAGCGCGTATTGCCCGTGTACAAAGGCGAATTTATTGCATTGGTCAAGATGACGGCCATTGTAGGCTACATTGCGGTGCAGGATTTGACTAAGGCGGGTGATATCATACGAAGCCGTACATTTGATGCGTTTTTTCCGTTAATCATGATTGCCATTATCTATTTTTTATTGGCATGGTTGCTTACCTACCTGATTGAGCGCATTCAACTACGGACAGCTCCCAAACGTGCAAAAAGAACAAAATAACCGATTAAAAAGAAATGACGCATGATAAAGGTTGAACAACTCTCAAAAAAATTTGGAGAGTTAACGGTACTAAAAGAGATTAATATAGAAATTAAAAAAGGGGAAATTATCTCCATTATTGGTCCTTCGGGCACAGGAAAAAGTACTTTTCTGCGTTGTCTTAATCTTTTGGAAAAACCCTCCGGAGGAAAGATTTTTATCGATGAGGTGGACATTATGGACACCAAGAACGATTTGAATCACTTGCGACAAAAGATGGGAATGGTTTTTCAGAACTTCAATTTGTTTGAGCATTTGTCGGTAATCGACAATCTGACGATTGGTCCGATTAAGTTATTAAATAAGGACAAAAAAGAGGCAGTGGCGAAAGCGCGCGAGTTGTTACAATTGGTGGGCCTGGCTGCTAAGGAAGATGCTTTTCCGGATGAGCTTTCCGGAGGTCAGCAGCAGCGAGTGGCCATTGCCCGTTGTCTTTCGATGGAACCGGAAATTATTCTCTTTGATGAACCTACCTCGGCATTAGATCCCACAATGGTGAGTGAAGTACTGGGCGTAATCAGACGATTGGCTTCCAACGGGATGACTATGGCCATTGTAACTCATGAGATGAAATTTGCCCGTGATGTCTCTACGCGGGTGTTGTATATGGATGAGGGAATCATCTATGAAGAAGGAACACCGGAGCAGATTTTTGATCATCCTCAAAAAGAAAAGACCATCTCGTTTATTCGAAGAATTCGCAATTTTAGTTATCATATTGCCGATAATCTGTATGATTTTTATGATTTACGTGCCGGCATCGAAAATTTCGCCAATAAACATTTTTTTGGACCGAAGGAGATAAACAATCTCAATCTGGCGGTGGAAGAGACTTTACAGTTGTGTTTTGTGGAGGGCAATGCAGCCGAGAGAAACCGCATTATTCGGGATCATGGAGGTATTGAAATTATGTTGTCGTTTGCGGAACAAACACGTGCCATATCGCTCTCGTTTGCGGCAGACGAAGCCCTCGGGACAATTCTCAATCCGGTGGAAGAAACAGACGGCCTTAGCAGAATCATCTTATCGGGAATTACCGAACAATTAGAGGAAACTCTTTCCGACGGAAAGGTTATGGTTACAATGACCTTGAAATAGAGGGTATACATTTTGTTTTTGACGAGGTTGTACATTATTTTCCCGGTACTTATTTTTCTCGGATACCAATAATTCAGGTAGAAGTTTGTATCTTTTTTTCCGACCAACCTTTTAAATGGAGAAAATAGGCCAGACCAAGTTTGTCAATGGTAAACAGTTTT
This sequence comes from Bacteroidota bacterium, assembly GCA_022708105.1. GTDB lineage: Bacteria > Bacteroidota > Bacteroidia > Bacteroidales > WCHB1-69 > DUOL01. The sequence goes on along the minus strand of JAKIZI010000006.1, from coordinate 50,899 downwards.
CTTTAATAACCGAAGCGTCTCATTACCGCATCGTTGTTTCGCCAATCTTTGAGCACTTTTACGGAGATGTCGAGGAAGATATGTTTATCGAGAAATGCTTCGATATCTTTGCGGGCTTCACTCCCTAACTGTTTGATGGCCGCACCTTGCCGACCGAGGATAATTCCCTTTTGGGTGTCGCGTTCCACATACAGCGTAACCCCGATATTGATGATGTTTTCCTCCTCTTTAAAACTGTCCACGACAACTTCCACACTGTAAGGAATCTCTTTTTGATAGAGTAGAAGGACTTTCTCGCGAATAATCTCCGAAACGAAAAAGCGTAGAGGACGGTCGGTCAGATCATCTTTTGGAAAATAGGGCGGACATTCGGGCAGCAGTTGCACAATGAGTTCCATAAGGTGTTGGATATTGACCTTCATCAGGGCGGATATCGGGACAATTTCGGCCTTGGGCAACAGTGTCTGCCAATAGATTGAGGCAGCCGCAACCTGTTCTGTTGTGGCTTTGTCTATTTTATTGATTATTAAAATAGTCGGAATATCAATATATTGAAGCGTGTGAATGATATCTTCGTTGTACTTGGTTTCGCCGCACTCGATGAGGTAGAGGATGACATCGGCATCGCTAAGAGATTCTTGTACGAAATCCATCATCTTACTTTGCATTTTGTAGGCAGGGGTGAGAATGCCCGGAAGGTCGGAATAGACAATCTGGAAATCATCGCCATTGACGATGCCCTTAATCCGGTGTCGCGTGGTTTGGGCTTTAGCTGTAATGATGGAGATTTTTTCTCCCACGAGTTCATTCATTAAGGTGCTTTTGCCTACATTCGGATTTCCTATAATATTCACAAATCCGGCACGGTGTATAGGTTCATTCATAGCTGCAATATTTAATATGACGGGACGAAGAATGGTCTTGCTTTAGGAAATTTTATTAAAAAGAACAGGTTCCGGGGTGGCCATTTTGAGGTAAGAGTCATGGGTAAGCCAGTCGCCGGTGTTGAGGTAAACGGCTCCTTCCACGAGCGGGATTTGGAGAGGCAGGTGCCGGTGCCCGTATATAAAGTAGTCAATCTTTTCATTTTCTAAGACGGAAAGCGCAAAGCGAACAAGAAACTCTTTGTCGTTGCCCATAAAAAACTCTTCCTGTGCGGAGGTCATGGAGCGGCTCTGTGCGGAGAAGAAGCGGGCAATCGAAAAGGCACAACGCGGATGAAGGGCTCCGAAAAACGCAATATTCGGACGGAACGCAAAGAGTGCTTTGATGAATTTATAACCGTAATCCTTCGGCCCTAACCCGTCGCCGTGGCCAACCAGACAATGTTTGCCATTGATGATGAAGGCCTGCTGTTGCCGGAAAATGGTGAAGCCGAACTCCTTTTCAAAATAGTCCTTCACCCACATATCATGATTTCCGGTGAAATAGTACACCGTAATTTGTCGTTGACGCAGTTCAGCGAACTTTGCAAATAATCGGTAGTAGCCACGAGGCACCACATCGCGGTACTCGAACCAAAAATCGAAAATATCACCCAACAAAAAAAGATGTGTGGCATCTTGTTGAATATTGTCTAACCATTGAATAATACGAAGTTCTCGCTCTTCATTCTTTGTTTTGTTCGCCGGTGCCCCTAAATGAAAATCCGATGCAAAGTAGCAAATGCCGTTGATTGAGATGGGGTTTTGAAAGTAAGTCATGTTTTTCTTCAACTTAAATTTCGACAAAAATACAAAAAAATGAAGTGCAAACAATGCTCTGTTTTATTATGCATCAACGGGGTTAAAAAAGATGTTTTGACAATAATATAATTTTGTATCTTTGCTTTTCTCTTTCAGAAAACGTTAAATTAATTGAAATCAATACCATGAAGAAAATTCTGGTAACCGGAGGCGCCGGTTTTTTAGGTTCTCATTTATGTGAAAAGCTTCTTAATGAGGGTAATGAAGTGATCTGTCTCGATAATTATTTCACAGGTCGTAAGAGTAATATTGTTCATCTGCTCGACCATCCCTATTTTGAGCTGATTCGTCATGACATCACGGCTCCTTTTTATATTGAGTTGGATGAGATTTATAATTTGGCCTGTCCGGCCTCTCCGATACATTATCAATACAATCCCATCAAGACGGTAAAGACTTCGGTTATGGGTACGATTAATATGTTGGGACTGGCGAAAAGGATTCGGGCGAAAATGTTGCAAGCTTCGACCAGTGAAGTTTACGGCGACCCGACAGTTCATCCGCAGCATGAAGAATACTGGGGCAACGTGAATCCCATCGGAGTGCGTTCTTGTTATGATGAGGGTAAGCGGTGTGCCGAGACACTCTGTTTTGATTATCACCGACAGAACAATGTACGAATTAAGGTAATTCGGATTTTTAATACGTATGGTCCGCGTATGCACCCCAACGATGGACGGGTAATTTCCAATTTTATTGTTCAGGCACTTAAAAATGAAGATATTACCATTTACGGAAGTGGAGACCAAACAAGAAGTTTCTGCTATTGCGACGATATGATCAAAGCCATGATTGCCATGATGAATACCGGAGATGAGGTGATTGGCCCCATCAACGTAGGAAATCCGGATGAGTTCACCATCAGGCAGTTGGCCGAATTGATTATCAGTCTGGTGGGCTCACGTTCCAAAATTGTCTATCTTCCTCTTGTCGAAGATGACCCGATGCAACGGCAGCCGGTCATCGACAAAGCCAAACAGATATTGAACTGGGCTCCCACCGTGCCCCTGAAAGAGGGACTGCTCCAAACCATTGCGTACTTTGACCGGGAACTTTCTCAATAACTATAGATATGTTGAAAAAAATTATCCTTCAGAAAGGGAAAGAAAAATCATTACAACGTTTTCATCCTTGGGTGTTTTCGGGAGCCGTATTAAAGAAAGAAGCGGGCATTGCTGACGGCGATATGGTGGAAGTAGTGGATTATAATCATCATTATTTGGCTACAGGTCATTATTTTAATAGCTCCATTTGTGTTCGGGTATTCAGTTTTGAACAAGTATTGCCGGATGCCGATTTCTGGAAACAAAAAATACTGAAAGCAATCGCCTATCGTCGGGACATTTCATTGTTGCACAATGAGAAAACGACCATGTTTCGTTTGATTAACGGCGAGGGAGATGAATTGCCCGGGTTAATTGCGGATTGGTTTGATGGAAACGTGGTGCTTCAATTTCATTCTTATGGTATGTATTTGCTTAAAGAAACGGTGGTTTCGCTATTGCTTGAACTCTTTCCCGGAGAGATAAAGTCCATTTATAATAAAAGTGAAGCAACTTTGCCCGAATTAAAGTCCTTTTCGCCGAAAGACGAATTGTTGTTTGGGACTTTTGACGAAGTGCTTGTTAAGGAAAACGGAATTCTTTTTTATATTGACATTATCAAAGGCCAGAAGACGGGTTTTTTTATAGATCAACGAGAAAATCGTGATTTGGTGAGACAATTTGCCAAGGGAAAGCGCGTATTGAATCTGTTTTGTTACACCGGAGGTTTTTCATCCTATGCGGTAGAAGGCGGAGCTTCGTTGGTTCATTCGGTGGATATCTCCAAAAAAGCGATTGAATTCACGGATCAAAATATCGCGATGTGCGCTCCGAAGCCGGATGTACATCAATCATTTGCCGACAATGTATTTGATTTGATGGAGGAGATGAAGCCCGATTTTTACGATGTAATCATTTTGGATCCTCCGGCGTTTGCCAAACATCATAAGGTGAAGGAACAAGGGATTAAGGGGTATCGGACCATCAATCGCAGGGCGTTGGAAAAAATTAAGTCCGGAGGTTTTTTGTTCACCTTTTCTTGTTCTCAGGCGATTTCTCAGGAGGAATTTCAAACCATTATTTTCTCCGCAGCCGCCATAGAACATAAAAAAGTCAAAATTGTCAAACACCTGCAGCATGCCATGGACCACCCGATCAGTGTTTTTCATCCCGAAGGAAGTTATCTTAAAGGATTATTGTTGTACGTGGAATAGGCGGAATCGCTTGTTCGCTGCCATCAATACTGTTTACGGAAATTTTACCGTAAATAGAGTTTCTGTTTAATCGGTGTTAGTTTTTCTATTATCGTTATCCGTTAAAAAGCAGAGGCGGCAGAGCGAGCGGCATTCTTTTTACCTTGATTTTTGGGTACTTTTGTATCAAGAGAAATAAATAAAATTTCGATAATTTCTTTTAAGAACTTTTGGTTGCAAGCCTTCCTCAAGGTCGAACATTGTTTTTCTCGGTACTTATTTTTCCCGGACATCAATAATAAAGAATAGATTCTATGCGTGGTTCCGGCGCAACCGTTTGCGGATATTTAGCTGAATTACACAATAGTCGATCAGAGGAGCGAAAATGTTCATCAGCAAAATTGCCAACATCATTCCTTCAGGGTACCCTTTATTGGCAACACGGATAAGAATGGCAAAGATGCCGATCAAAAAGCCATAAAGGATTTTTCCTTGAGAAGTATGAGGACCGGTCACGGGGTCGGTGGCCATATATACAGTTCCGAAAAGAAAACCACCCATGAGCAGTTGTTGGTATGCGGGAATCTCCATAATGGGAAGCGTGCCGATCAGATTGAAAATAAAGCCCATGGTCAGTCCTCCGGCAATCACGGAAAGCATGATTTTAAGATTAGCCACACGAGTAAACACGAGCAATAATGCGCCAATCAAAATGGCAATTTTAGAAGTTTCTCCGATAGAGCCGGGGATATTCCCGATACACAATTCAGCGATGGAAGGCAGTTGGGCGATATTGCCGATCATTGCTTCTGCCAAAGGAGTGGCGCCGGAGTAGGAGTCGGCTTTTTCGGCAATCCACACCTGATCTCCCGAAATAACGGTAGGGTAAGCAAAGAATATAAAAGCACGCGCCAACAAAGCAGGATTTAGAAAATTATATCCGGTTCCTCCAAACACCTCTTTCCCGAAAATGACAGCAAAGATGGTGGCTAACGCCACAATCCATAATGGAATATCGGGTGGAAGAATCATGGGAATGAGAAATCCGGTCACAAAAAAACCTTCTGCAACTTGATGTCCCCGTCGTTGCGCAAAAATAATCTCAACGGTCAATCCACTGACATAAACCGTAATGACGAGCGGGAGCCATTTAAGAAAACCGAAGAAAAAAGCCTCCCAAAGAGAAACGGTCATGCCCATTGAAAGAAAATGTTGATAGCCGATATTCCATAGCCCCACCAAAAGTGGCGGAAACAAGGCAATCATCACTGTAATCATCGTACGTTTCATATCTACGGCATCGCGGATATGACATCCTCGTCCCGTGACCTCTTTCGGAGTTAAGAGAAAAGTATCGAGCGCATCGAAAAGAGCATGGAAGGGATGTAAGGGTTTCCCTTTTTCAAATAATTTTCCGATTTGTTCACTCCACTTTTCTAATTTCTTCATGAGTTTTGACGCATTGATTGAATATAAGAGTTAGCGTTCTTTGTATAATTGTTCCAATCCTTCACGAATTACTTGTTGCCACTCGATTTTTGAGGGGCATATCAGTTCACACAAGGCCACATCTTCCGGGGTAATTTCATAGAGTCCCAGTTTTTCCATTAATGCTGCATCTTTAATCCGGCATGCTTTATAGAGTTCTACGGGTAGGATGTCAAAAGGAAAAACATGGTCGTACACATCGTTCATCATCAGAGTTCTTCTTCCTCCTTGTAGCGATGTATTGGGCTTATACTCTTTTTTTGGAAACAGAAAAGAGAGAAAAGTATGTGAGAAACTCCATTTATTTATTCCGGGCAGCAACCACCCTAAAAGTTCTCGTTGGCCACCTTCTGCAATGACGGTAACTTGTCGGTCGTAAAACCCCACAAATCCTTCCGAAGTGATTTTTTGGCCAGTAAGAATATTCCCGCTGATGATGCGTACATGCTCTTGCCGTATCGTTTCCCGAATAACCTTTCCAATGGATGCTCCATCCCGAATTTCCAAATATTGTGGTTTTTGTATTTCGCTTCCGCAAAGGGGAATACGTTTTGTAAATTCTATTTGTTGATGTAAAAAGAGATGCCCGATTCGAGTAACTTGCCACGGATCAAGATGCCACACAACTTCCCCTTTTTTAATTGGGGCGATGTGATGAATCTGAGTGCCGATGTTTCCCGCAGGATGAGGTCCTTTAATATATCGCAATTCAATATGTTCTATATTTTCAAAGATGGAATAGTCTTCTCCGTAAGACAGAGATAAATAAATTTTTCCTTCGGTCAGTTGTCGGATAATCGATAATCCTTTCTGAAATTCTTTTTGTTTGTCTTGAATAATAAAGCGAAAATCAGTGGCTAACGGAGCCGAGTCGAAGCCGGAAATAAATATGTCCCGGGGTTTTTCCCGGGGATTGGCAATAGAGTCGAAAGGACGCCGGCGAATCATGGGCCACAATCCGCTACGAAGTAAAGTATCTACAATTTCTTCCCGCTTCGGCTCTGCGGAAATCTGAATTTCTTCTGCTTCATACAGCTTATTGTTTTGTATAATTATGGCTTCAATTCTCCGTTTTTCGCCTCTTCGTATTTCAGTAATAATTCCGCTGACAGGGGCAACCAGGCGTATAGATTCCTGCTCTTTGTCGCAAAAAAGCGGAGTTCCGATTTTAACGGAATCCCCTTCTTTAATAAGTAATTTTGGAGATAAAAATAGAAAATCGGTTGGTATAATAGCATGAAAATCAGACTCAAATGAACGTAAGGTCATTTCTGCTTTTCCGGCCAATCGGATATTAATTCCTCGTTTAATAGTTATTTTAGATTGCATATTGAATTAATAACGCGCAAAGATACAAAAAGTAATAGTATAAATCCAATCCATGTTAAACACACAAAAAAAATACCGCAAAGGCGCTAAGAGGCAAAGATTTTTCCGTCCCACGTGTGAGATGCTTAGGCTTAAAGCTCAGATAAAAAATAAAATAAATCTAAATTCCTTAGAGAGATAATGTTTAAATTAAAATAACATTTTTTTTACATTTTATTATATATTTAGATTAAAAAATCAAAAAAAAAATAGTATTTTTGTCCATTATTAAATTTTAAAAAAAGTCATTATGGAAAAAGAAAAACAGAATGTAGAGAAACTGAAAGTACTCAATTCCACATTGGAGAAACTCGAAAAGACTTTTGGAAAAGGGGCAATTATGCGACTTGGCGATACGCCGATAGACAATATAGAAGTTATTTCAACCGGATCCATAGGATTGGATGCTGCATTAGGAGTAGGGGGATTTCCGAAGGGTAGGGTAATTGAAATTTACGGACCGGAGTCTTCGGGGAAGACGACTTTGGCTATTCATGCCATTGCAGAAGCACAGAAGGCGGGCGGCATTGCGGCATTTATTGATGCAGAGCATGCGTTTGACCGTTTTTATGCGGAAAAATTAGGGGTAAACACGAGTGAATTATTGGTTTCACAGCCGGATAACGGGGAACAAGCTTTGGAGATTGCCGACAATTTGATTCGTTCCGGAGCTATTGATATTATTGTGATTGACTCGGTTGCAGCATTGACACCCAAGAGTGAAATCGAAGGAGATATGGGAGATTCCAAGATGGGACTTCAAGCCCGATTGATGTCTCAGGCATTGCGTAAATTGACAGGAACAATTAGTAAAACAGGATGCTGCTGTGTTTTTATTAACCAGCTCCGTGATAAAATCGGAGTAATTTTCGGCAATCCTGAAACGACAACCGGAGGGAATGCACTGAAGTTTTATTCATCTGTTCGTTTGGATATTCGCCGCCAATCGCAACTCAAGGATGGAGATGTAACTTCCGGCAATAGAGTTAAAGTAAAAGTGGTGAAGAATAAAGTGGCGCCACCTTTCCGTTTTGCAGAGTTTGATATCTTGTTTGGAGAAGGAATTTCTAAAGTAGGTGAAATAATTGATTTAGGAGTTGAGAAGAATGTGATAAAAAAATCAGGTTCATGGTTCTCTTACGGGGATACAAAATTGGGGCAAGGTCGTGATACCGTAAAACAATTATTGATGGATAATCCCGAATTGTGTGACGAACTGGAAGCAAAAGTCAGGGCAGCCATACAATAACGGAATGATAGCAGAAAAAGCCATTCGCCTTTTAAATTAAAATATAAATCATAATGGATGTAATAAAGGTAATACACGAACAAGACAGAGTTGTAATTCATCTTTTTGGCAGATTAGATACCGCTGCTTCTATGGAAGCCGAAAAGAAAATGTCCGAAATTGCGGAAGTTGGGAACCTTCCCGTGGTAATGGATTGTAGAGAATTGCAGTATATCAGCAGTTCGGGATTGCGGCTTTTTCTCATGATGTTAAAAAAAGGAAAAGCCAATAAACAGAAGTTCTCTGTTTCGAATGTTTCACCAACAATTAAAGAGATTTTTAAAATCACCGGGTTTCTGAACATTTTGAATATTGAATAAAAAGGCTGTTTAATTCAAAAAAAAAGTATAATTTTGCATCCAAATTGATTTGAATGGAAGATCCTTTTTTATCGATACGTCCGTATAATGAACGGGAAGCTAAGTTTGCGATTTGCAGCTTACTTGAGGACCCCTATTTTTTATCTGCCATAAAATACTTTTCAGATCAAAACTCTTATAATGAGATTATTAATGATTTTCATCAGGTCGATTCTGTATATGCTTTTCAATATTACATCATAAAAAGATTTGTAAACTTCGTTATTGAGCATTCTACAGATGGTATCACTTGTTCCGGTCTGGAAAATTTATCGCCTGATGAGTCTTACCTTTTTATTGGGAACCATAGAGATATTGTATTGGATTCTGCATTCCTGCAACAATATTTGTTGAATAGTGATTTTCATACTACAAAAATTGCGTTTGGCGATAATTTAATCTCTTCGTCCGCGTTGGAAGTCTTTTTTAAGATTAATAAAATGTTTATTGTGAAACGGAACGGTTCAATAAAAGAGAAACTGCTCAATTCCCATTTGCTTTCGGAATATATTCATTATAGTTTGTATGAAGAAAAAGATTCTGTATGGATTGCACAAGGAAATGGCAGAACCAAAAACGGAATTGATAAAACACAACAGGGATTGGTGAAAATGTTGGCTGATTATTCGAAACATGATATATTAGCAGGAATTAAAGCATTGAAAATCGTTCCTGTTTCTATATCTTATCAATATGAATCTTGTGATCAATTAAAAGCAAGGGAGTTGGCATTATCAGAAAACGCAGAGTACGTTAAATCGCCGGGAGAAGATTTTGCCAGTATGAAACAAGGAATTTTCGGTTATAAAGGAAAGGTTAATCTTACGGTTGGAAATCCGATTGTAGAGGAAATAGATTCGATAAATCCGGATTTACGTCCGAATGATAAAATAGGAGAAGTATGCAGACTAATAGATAAGCAAATTCATTCTCATTATAAATTATATCCCAATAATTTTATTGCCTATGATTTATTGGAAAAACGGGAAGATTTTGGCAATCAATATACTCCGGAAGAGAAAATACATTTTCTTGAATATATAAAGAAACAAAGCATTGTGGATGATGTTTCACCCTCCACCATGCAGGATTATTTGCTCAGGATTTATGCAAATCCGGTTCGGATTTCATTTGGGAAAGATATATCAATAACAGATGATAATAATTGGTAAATTAATTTAAAAATGGATGATTGTCAACCTCCGTCGCGAAGGAAAATATTAATTATAAGATTTAGTGCTATCGGGGATATCGTATTAACAACCCCTGTAATCAGAGCGATAAAAGCACAAATTCCCCATGTGGAAATTCATTTTTTGGTCAAACGCGAATATGCGTCATTGTTGGAATACAATCCGCATATTTCCAAAATTCATGCTTATTCAGGTAATTTGAAAGCAACACAGCAAGCTTTGCGAGAAGAACATTTCGATTTTATTGTAGATTTGCAAAAGAATTATCGTTCAAAGCGAATTGTATCAGCGCTGCATGTTCCTGCAGGCACGTTTTCAAAACACAATATTCTAAAATGGATTTTTGTCAATTTTAAAATCAATTTCTTACCCAACATTCATATAGTGGATCGTTATTTTGAAGCGGTGAAAAAACTTAATGTGGTTCATGATGGCGGCGGTCTTGATTTTTATATTCCTGAGAATAAGGAATTTGATGAAGAAGACTTGCCGGCAGTTTTTGAAAATGGATTTGTAGCAGTTGCCTTAGGGAGTTTACACGGGACCAAGCGGATTCCGGTTCATAAAATTGTGGATATTGCCAGAATATTATATAAACCGGTGATGTTATTGGGCGGAAAAGATGTAATTTCAATGGGAGATGATATTGTTTCGCAACTTGGCGATAAAGCTTATAACGGGTGTGGTAAGTTTACGATTTTTCAGTCGGCTTCGATTTTGAAACAAGCAGATTGTCTTTTAACAGGCGATACCGGGATGATGCATATTGCCGCAGCGCTTCAAATTCCTATAGCTTCGCTCTGGGGAAATACCGTTCCTGAATTCGGAATGTACCCCTATATGCCGCAACAGGAAGATAAATTCAGAATTTTTGAAGTGTGTACACTTCCGTGTCGTCCCTGCTCTAAATTGGGCTATGAAAAATGCCCCAAAAAGCATTTCAATTGTATGAATCACATTTCAACACTCGAAGTTGCAGAATGGATCAATAAGTTTTAATATGAAAAAGTTGCTTGGATTTCTTATGATTGTCTTATGGGCTATATCCTCATCGTGGGCACAAAAAGACAGTATTACGGACGCCGCGGGAAACTTATTGTATCAGTACGAAAGAATTGTGGAACAAGCATCAGATAATCCGCGCAAAGCGATTGTTACGTTCTATTTCAAAAACGGAATAGAACAAAGAGCAATTACGTACAGACAAGAAAAACTTGTAAGCAAATTGGAGTGGGTGAAAAGGGAAAAAGGCCTTGTCAAAAAAGAGAAAATTGTCGAAAAAATTACAGCCAATTTGAAGCCCGGAGAGGAGATTGAATGGAGATTGCTGATACAATATAATACCAAAAAAAGACAGGCAATAGTTGAAAAAGCAGCTTTACTATTGATGAATGAACAATTTGAAGTAATTAAAATTGTGTTCGATGAAGTTCTGTTGCCTCGCTAACGTGTTATTTTCTCCCAAATAGCGCCCTCTTTTGTATCTTTGATTACAATGCCTATTTCGTTTAATTTATTACGAATAGCATCAGCTATTTCCCAATTTTTATTGGTTTTAGCATTTTGACGTATATCCAAAATAACATTCATCAATTCTTCGGTTGTTCCTAAACTTTCGGATGTTTGATTTTCTCTTTTCATTCCTAAAATATCATAAAAGAAAAGATTGAAATTCTCTTTCAATAGTTCAAGATCCGATTCGGTCAGAGAGCTGTTTCCTTGTTGTATTGAGTTAATTATCCTTGTAGCATCAAAGATTTCCGCAATTAGTTTCGGGCTGTTAAAGTCATCATTCATTGCTTCGTGGCATCGGTCAATCCATGCTTGAATATTTTCCGTTGAGGTTGTTCTCGGAGAAAGTTTTTGTAAGGTTTCAGCTGCAGCATATAATTTAGAAAGACCTTTTTCAGCAGCGATTAAAGCTTCATTTGAAAAGTCAAGTGTTCCGCGATAATGAGCCTGAAGTACAAAAAAACGAATGGTCATAGGTGCATACTTTCGATCTAATAAAGCATGAGAGCCATTGAAAAATTCATTCAGTGTTATGAAATTTCCCAAAGATTTTCCCATTTTTTGCCCATTGATGGTAATCATGTTGTTGTGCATCCAATATTTAACCGACTCAATTCCATTGGCGGCAGTACTCTGACAAATTTCCGATTCATGATGGGGGAAGAGCAAATCCATTCCACCGCCATGAATATCGAATTGTTCTCCTAAATATTTAGTACTCATTGCGGTACATTCGATATGCCACCCTGGAAATCCTAAACTCCATGGAGAATTCCATTTCATGATGTGCTCCGGAGCAGCTTTTTTCCATAAAGCAAAATCTGCTGCATTTCGTTTTTCGTCTTGTCCGTCTAAAGTTCTTGTATTGGCTAACAGTTCGTCCAAAACTCTGCCCGATAGTTTTCCATATCCGAAATCAGCGTCAAATTTAACCACATCGAAATAGACAGAGCCGTTAGATACATACGCATATCCTTTTTCGATAATTTTTTCCACCATTTCGATTTGTTCGATAATATGACCGGAAGCTCGTGGTTCGATCGAAGGGCGTTTTACATTGAGCGCATCCATAGCCATATGGTAACTATCAATATAAAACTGGGCAATTTCCATTGGTTCCAATTGTTCCAAGCGGGCTTTTTTGGCAATTTTATCTTCTCCTTCGTCGGCGTCATTTTCTAAATGGCCAACATCGGTAATGTTTCTTACATAACGTACTTTATACCCAAGATGCTGTAAATAACGGAAAATCAAGTCAAAGGTAACTGCAGGACGCGCATGTCCCAAATGGGGTTCTCCGTATACAGTAGGGCCACAAACATATAAACCTACCCGACCTTCGTGCAACGGAATAAATAATTCTTTCTTTTTCGTGAGCGTATTGTATACAAATAGTTTTTCTTTCATGGACTTAAATTATTTTTTCTTTCAGTTTATTTGGTAATAACGGCTCTAAGTAAGATAGCCAATTCATTTCTTCGTTGTTCGACAACTGTAAATTTTTTTAATATGATTGAAATAATTTCCTCATCATCTTTATTTTCTTGAAGTTCTTTTAATAATAATTTTTTATAATTTTCAAGGATCCTGAGCTTAAACATATTGATATGATCCACAATTTCAGCATTTAATTTCTCAATATTATTCAAACTATTGTATGTAAATACTTCAAAACGTTTTTCCCACTCCTGACTGAATTCAGGATCAGGATTAAGAAAATAGGGAATTACAAATTGTTGAATCTCTTTATTCTCATGTTGAGAAAAATAACGTTTAATTTCATCCTGATCTTTTGCATGAGAGGCAATAAAGGCATATTCTTCATATATTTCTTGAAGAATGCTTTGACTGAATTGAATCTCCTCTTCGTGAAATTCATCAAAAATGTATTGATCTATTCTCATCGGGACAATCTGTGTCCCTTCATAGATGGTTTGCTCAACGTTAATTTGGTACATCCCATATTTAAGAATAAGCAATATGATATTCTTTTCAATGATATTGAGTTGATTTTCTGTAAATTGCGGTTTCTTTTGGGGAAGTGATTGAGTGGTGGAGGGAGTAGATTGTATAGAGGGTTCTTTCTCTTTTTGGTGCATTTTTTTCCAAACCACTTTCCGAAGTTGTACATTGAGAATTTCTTCTTCAAGGTTAAAAAGAGAAGCACATTCTTTAATATAGAAAGAACGGGTTATATTATCTCTTATTTCTGCAATATTGTTCACGATTTCCGTAACCATTTCAGCCCGTTTTACAGGATCTTTGCCGGCTTCTTTTGATAAAAGTTGTGCCTTAAACAGTAAAAAATTAACGGAATTTTCTTCAAGATATTCGAGTAATTCGGAATCCCGATGTTTTTTGGAAAAAGAGTCAGGGTCTTCTCCTTCGGGCAATAGGACAACTTTAACATTTAATCCTGCAGGAATTAATAGGTCAATTCCCCGTAGAGCAGCTTTTATACCTGCTTTATCTCCGTCGTAGAGGACAGTAATATTTTGCGTTTGGGATAAGATGATTTTAATTTGTCCTTCCGTAAGGGCAGTTCCGGAGGAAGCAACTACATTTTCAATTCCGGCTTGGAAGAGTGACAGCACATCCGTATAACCTTCAACTAAATATACATTATCCTTGGTTCTTATTGCTTTTTTTGCATAATAAAAACCATACAAAATATTACTTTTATGGTAAATCTCACTTTCAGGAGAGTTGAAATATTTGGCCGTTTTATCATCTTTTTTTAGGATACGTCCTCCGAAACCGACTGTTTTTCCTAAATGATTATGGATAGGAAATATGACCCTTCCTCGGTAAAAATCAAAATATTTATCACTTTCTGTCTTTTTGGTCAATCCTGTTTTGAGAAGATGTTTCATTTGATAGCCGTTTTTAAGGGCATCTTGAGTGAAATGATCCCATCCGTCAGGATTATATCCCAATTTAAAACGTTCGATGGTGCTTTCTTTAAACCCTCGTTCTTTGAAATAGGAAAGAGCAATATTGCGACCATCTTCAGTATTGAATAATTGATCTATAAAATATTTTTCCGCATAATTATTTAAGGCAAATAAACTCTCATTTTCACTTTGTTGTGCAAGTTCTTCATCTGTTTTAGCTTCCTCTTCTTCTATATGAATATTGTATTTTTTTGCCAAATAACGAAGAGCTTCGGGATAAGAAATTTTCTCATGTTCCATTAAAAAATGAACCGCATTTCCGCCACTGTCGCAGACGAAACATTTAAAAATTCCCAAGCGAGGACTGACATACATTGATGGATTTTTATCATCATGGAAAGGGCAAAGACCAACCCAATTTTGTCCTCTTTTTTTAAGTGCGACAAAATCTCCTACGACATCTTCAATTTTTGATGCCAACAGAATCTCATCAATGGTCTGTTTTGAAATCATCTATCGATCCACTTTTAATTTTTTGAAAAAATCATCATTTCGGATTACATGATAAGCTTGTTGGAAAGCATCATCACTCATCAAGAAAATCTCGTATGCTTGTCCGAAACCATACAAAGTGCGTGCCATTTCAAATTTTAGATATTCTTTTATGAAATCGGGCGCTTTATCAAGGTTGCGAAGTTTCATAGACTCTTCGTATGATTTTTTAAGATATTCGGAAAGTAATTCATAAAATTGTTCTTTATTTTCATCAAAAGCATCCGGTGTTGCATACAATGAATCTAACTTTTTCTTTTCACTTTGGGTGAAATTTTTAACCCTTTGGGCAAAATCAAAAGAAACACTATCTGAGATTCCTTTATTTTTTGCGTATGCAATAAGCTCATTATAGAGGATTTTATCCACAATAAAATTATTTTTAAAAGATTTGATGGAAGGATATTTTTCTTTCAACTCTTCACGATGTTTTTCCATATAATTCATTGTGTATTCTCCAAAAATACCTTTTCTAATCATTTCATTAAAAAGAGAAGAATACTTGCTTGTATCAATGGGGATAAAAATATCGGGCATGATGCCGCCGCCTCCGTACACAATTCGTCCTCTTGGAGTTGTATATTTGAGAGAGTCAGGAAAAGAGATGCTGTCTGCGGTTAAGTATTCTCCGTGTTTGTATCTGTTTGACAGTTCGTTATAATAACTATCTAATCCGTCTTTATATGGTTTTTGGATACATCTGCCTGTAGGGGTGTAATAATGGGAAATGGTAAGTCGGAGCATAGAGTGGTCAGGAAGATAGAGGGGCTTTTGAACGAGTCCTTTCCCAAATGTTCTACGTCCCATAATGATGCCGCGATCCCAATCTTGAATGGCTCCGGAGACAATTTCGCTGGCAGAAGCAGAGCCCTCATCTACTAAGATGATAAGTTTTCCGTTTTCGAAATCACCGATTTCTGTGGCACGAAATTCTTGTCCGGTTTTTCTGAAATTATCGGTATACACAATCATCAAATCTTTGGAAATAAACTCATCTGTAATTTTAAAAGCGACATCTAAATAACCGCCCCCATTACCTCGCAAGTCGAAGATGAGATTTTTCATGCCCTCTTTCTTCAATTTTGCAATGGCTTCCTTGAATTCCTCCGGAGAGGTTTGAGAAAATCGTTCTAATCTGATATATCCTATTTCCTTGTCTACCATAAATGCAATATTAATGCTGTTCATGGGGATTTTATCTCGAGTAATGGTGAAATTTAATATTTTAGATCCTCTTTTGATGGCAACTGCCACTTTCGTGCCTTTTTTGCCACGAAGATGCGATTGTACCCATTTATTATTGATTTGCTTTCCGTGTGCAGTCAAACTATCAACAGTCAAAATTTTATCTCCGGGTAATATTCCAACTTTTTCGGAAGGTCCGTTTACAACCACTTCCATTACATTGATGGTATCCATAATGAGTTGGAAAGTTACTCCAATCCCCTCAAAAGAACCTTGCAAAGGCTCGTTGGTTTGCTGAACATCTTCTTTTGGAATATAAATGGAGTGTGGATCCAGCTCTTTTAACATTTCAACAACTCCTTTTTCAACCAAATCATCAAAGTTTACAGTATCAACATATCGATCATTCAACTGTTTTAAAAATTGATTCATTTTATTGTTGTGGAGCGTATATGAAGGACTCTGAGCCCATGATAAATTGGTAAATCCAAATGTTACAATGATGAATGAGATAAAAATTCTTTTGTGAAGTTTGTTATAGTTCATATAATTTCTATTTAATAATGTTTTCTGTTAGTAATGAAATCTTAAAGAATCAATCAGGAGTTCTTCAAAATTTCATTATTCTCTATTTGTTTGATTATTTATATATTTTGAAAAATGATTTATATTTTTTTTGAATTTCAAAAATACAATAAATTTCTTTATATAAAAGGCTAAAAAACTCTTACCATAGACCATCAAAGGTTGTCCATAGATAATCTCCGGTTTCCCAAGCTTTTGAAACGGCATCTTGTCCACAATTATTGGTATAGCGGGTTAAGAATTCAACAGCAGCATTTTCCCCTTCTTTCTCCATCAAATTAAGGGCTTTATTTTCAATAGTAGGTTGGTTGGCAAAGAAAGAATGTTGCATGGGGTTCCAAACTTCATCCACGATTTGATGCATATCGCCCCATCTTTTGGCGGTTATCGTTCCCAATCGGTTAAACGCCCACCAGGCAGATTTGGGACTGAAGCCGGTTAAGCGTCCGCAGGTTTTATATGTTTCCGGAAGATCTGTAACAGAGCCATAAATAGGAATATAAACAGATGAGGCGACATTGTCTAAAGCAAACCAACATAATCCGCCTACTTCATCAGGAAGGAAGTCGCGACATTGAATGATGGTCGCGTAAACGGTAAAATGAACCGCAATTGACCGTTCTCCACGCCAGTGCCACCCTCCGTTTATTTTATGTAATTTCAATTCGTCTGCTTTCATAAACGGATTTGCCAAGGGAGAAATTACGGTTTTTCCGTTTTTGTCCGTTACCGTAAGATTTTTCCGCATATCAAATTCAGTGCCTTCATAGTAATCTTTGAAAATACGAACCATATCATCTAATGATACTAATGAGTCCGGTTTTACAGAAAATGGATAGTTTTCTGAATTTGGATCTAACTTAAGTGAGGGAGCCAATAAGTCAAAAACCCGCCATTCTCTTCGTCTGCAAGCAAGCATCGCTCTGCTTTCAGGAGCATAGGCGTATGCAAATCTAAATGTGCCTTTTGTTTTATCATACCAACCGTTTTCTTCGGCTACCGAAAAAACATTATCAGAATACATGAAATAATCTTTATTTTTTGTATCGATTTCAAGTATGGTTGATGCGTTGGCGTTTACCGCAATATGCTCATCAGGAACACGTTGTGCTGCCCAAACAGCACCGATTTTCCCTTTCCCGGGTCCTACAATCTCCAAGTGCCAAACTTCATTTTTGTCGGCAATGGTCAAACACTCTCCAGAATCATTCCACCCATATTTTTTTAAGAGTTCTCCGCTCACTTGGATGGCTTGCCGTGCAGTAGAACATCGTTGCAATATAAGCATACACAAGGAAGAACAATCAATTAATCCACTGTCGGAGCGTAATTCCGGCCGACCCCCAAAAGTTGATTCTCCGATGGCCAATTGTTTTTCATTTAAGCAAGGATAGGCGGAATTCAAAAATTGATAGGTGTGTGCTACTTGGGGAATTTCACCCACTTCAATCATTTCATATCTTGCCATTTTTCCGGGCTCTTGTTTGGCATTCACTCTTTTATATATTTTTTGTGTACTTCCTTTTGCATGATCTTGTGCCGGAACTACTGAAATATCTGTGCGTGTCCGATGACTGTCATCTGTGTGGGAGGTCATGACAGAACCATCTGCAGATGCTTTTTTCCCAATAGTTACGGAAGTGCATTCCATCCAATCTCCGGAGACTTCAGGTTGGCTGTATCCCCATATATATAATAATAGAAAAAGTGTAAAAATTGTTGTTTTTTTCATAATCGCTATTGTTGGTCTTTTGTTGATAAAAAATAACTATAAAGGCCTCAAAATAACGATTTTTTCCTCAAAATATTATACTAAAATGTGAAATAGAGCAGTGCCTTTAAATCACTTTTGCGCGAACCTACTATTTCATTCAGACCACTTCCAATAGTTTTTCGGTTGGCGTAAAACGTTTGAGAAAATCTGATCTGTAATTTAAAGAATTGATAATCATATTGGAAAATTAAATATCCGCGACATCCCTTTCCGAAATAAGCATTACTGCTAAAAGTAAATAATAGGTCTTTTTCATAAGCATAGATGCGTTCTTCGTAACTATCTGTGTCAAATAGAGCAAACCTTCCTTTAATTTTCATACCGATTTTACTGATTTCTAAATCAATATCTTGAATAAGCAAAAGTCCGTTTCCAATAGATGAATTGATTGTATTCGTGGTTAATATATAATCGACTTCTGTTTTTAATGTGATGATATTGAATATTATAGAGGTAATTGCAGCCCTGAATTGATGCTTATGATTCGTTCGGATAATATTATAATAATCTGACCCATAATTCTTTTCATTTTTTTTGAATTGATATCGAAAAATGATTTTACTATTTTTTGATATCGAAGAAGTCGTTTTCAAGCCAACTTCATACCCGAAAGAAGGAAAATCGATCTGATATTTCAGCCACGGATTATGATAGATATCACAATAAGCAGTCAATTCTGTTTTTCGACCGAGAATGATATCAGAAGCCAAGTATAGTCCGAGTTCGTTCTTATTCGGTTTTGTTCCACCAAACGCAGCACTTTCAAAGGCAATATATTTTTTATCATAATATCTTAATAATATGGCAAGTTTACAGCGAGGATCCACTTCTGTAATTAAACCTTCCAATATGGCCAAATTAAAACCCTTACTCATGGCTATTTCTCCGAAAAGAATACTTTTAGCTAAAATAATTTGGTGGTCAATCTCTAAATTATAGCTGCTCATTCCCTTAAAATCGTATTTTTTATATAGTGCTTGAGAATGTGACACCGGTTTTGAATAATCGGTTTTGAAAGCAGTAATTCCAATGCGAAAAAGTCTTTTATTGAGTTGAAAATTAAATCCGTAGTTGCGACTAAACAGAGAATGTCGTTTTAAAATTTCTTTCTCAGTTCTATGATACCCATTAACCGTTAAACTATTTCTGAAAATTTCTTTATTGTCAATCGAATCAAGAGTTCCGTCGTAAAATCGGTATCCGTAAAATAATGCTCCTTTGTACGTAGCATTTCCCAATTCAATTGCTCCGCCACGAAAAAACTGACTTTCATTTAAGGGAGTTACAGCGCTTATTCCCGTTGAAAATTTTCGGATTTGAGCAGCTCCGCTTCCTTTCCCCGTACCGAATCCGCTTCCTAAAACCAATCCTTGTCCGTAATTTAATCTATAATCTCCTAAAACAATTTTTTTTACTATTCCAATCTCTTTAATACAAATATGAAAAGCGTAAAAATCAAATCCTCGTTTTTGCCTTCCTTTGAAAAATTCTTCTCCCGCATCTTTTTCTCCTGAAATTCCTATTGAAAAAAAAGGATGGTTTGCTTGATACCGAAAGAGTAAGCGCATGGGAGTCCCAAGGTATTTATTATTTGTATTTTCCAAATATCCTGCTTGTTTTTCCAGAACTTGATCATATCGCAATACGAGTCGGTGTTTTGTTAACTTCATAAATTCTTTGGCACTTCGTCTCTCTTTTTTAACCGGAGATAAAATTAAATGGGGGATTATTCTGTCTACATCGTTACGTGAAAATCCTTCAATCGCATATAATTCATAAAGAGATACGAGTTCCCCATAATTATCAATATATAATTGTAATTGATAGTATTGATAATCAGTTAATTTTAATACAGAAAAACCAATCTCCGGCGGTAAATTATTAATATCAATTTTATCTTCTGAAGTTAAAAGATATTCCGGAATTTCTTCGGATATATCAACTTCATCATCCTGATTTTCAATATAATTCTCCAGACTTTCATAAATATTTTGATTTAAACTTTCATATTTTTTCAATAAACTATCGGTTTGCGCTGCAACAAAAATCGGAATAGAAATAATAAGGAAGAGTAATTTTTTCATAAAGAAAATGGAATTATAAGAGATAGGGAAGGAGAAAAACCAATTTTGAAGTCAAAAGCAGAGCATATATCTAAATGAATATATTTCCACATTAATCGAATTCCGCCGTATAATTCGGGATTAGGGAGACAAAAACCAACCAAAAGAGAAATATTTTTTCCAATAGAGTATGAACTTCCGCAACAAATACGAAAGTATGTGAATAGTTCTTTTTCTATATTTGAATATAGAAATAATTTTTTATTCATCTCATAATAAAAATCTATTCTGAAAATCAAAGGCAAATACGGATTCTCTTTACCTGATATTCCTCGTTTCAAACGGGCGGGATTATAGATCGAGAATCCCATACAAATACGGTTATTTATTTTATACGAAGCTGAAATATCAAAAGTAATCGAGTGGATGGAAGGGTGTCGGCTGGCATGATTGAAAAGATATTGAAATTGCATTCCTATAGCGAATTTTTTCCCAAATAAACGTCCGTATCCCATTCCAATTTGAAGTTCTCCATATTCACGAAAACCAAAATGTTCGACTATTAATTGAAATGCATTTTGATGATAAATTGCAACTGCACTGATTTCTTTAGTCATGAGTTCCTTTAAAAGAAAACGATTATTTGCAGAACATCGAAGATAGGATTTGCTTAAAAAAAGAGTTCCTGAAAAATTGGTTTGATTATCTTCCAATTGATAGAGGTCGTGGAGTTGATGTTGAAGAAGAGTACTCTCCGGAGATTGTTTCTCTTTTTGACCATTCAGAAGAGGTGTTATTAATAATAAAATTGCCAATAGAGTAAGGGAAGTGTTCATTTTATCATATTTGTAATTCTAAATACAAATATAAAAAAAAATGAATTAATTAACATTAATTTAAAATTATTTTTAAATTAATTTAAGATAAAAAGAGAAGAATAAAAAAGGGAATGTTTGTGAACACTCCCTTTTTTATTCAAAAAAATGAATATTTTAGTTGAAAGTAAATTTGATAGGTAGGTTGTAATAAACACGAACCGGTTTATTATTATGCATACCGGGTTTCCATTTTGGTAATTTTTGCACAACGCGAGCAGCTTCTTGGTCGCATGCAGGGAAGAGTGGAGCGGCAACTCTTACGTTGGAAACGCTTCCGTCTCTTTCAACAACAAATTCTATCAAAACGGTTCCTTGAATATTATTTTCACGAGCGGATTGAGGATATTCCAAATTCTTTTGCAGAAATTCGTATAATGATTCTATTCCTCCGATAAATTCCGGCATTTGTTGGGCAAAACGCACGGGCGGAGTGTCGTCAATAGGTTCTTCTATAATCTCAATCTTACCATAATCTTCAAGTTCCTCATCTTCATTAAAATCAACCGCAAAGGAAATATTTGTTGTAACCTTCACTTGGTCGCTTACAATTTTAAGAACAACGTCTTGTTGTTGTTGCTGAGGTGGTTCAGGAGGAGGGGGCGGAGTTTTATCCGTGGCAATTACATTATCTTCAATGATAATGGCCTCTTCTTCGGCTTCATAAACGAAGTCGTCTCGATCTTGTGTTGCGAATAGCTCGAATCCGGCATACACAAGTGCCAAAACTACGACTAATCCGATAAGGATAAAAGTCCTTTTTTTGCTTTCAAGATCCCCTTTGGATGATTTCTTTTCGATCATGGCTAATAATTTATTACAAAATATTGTATATATTTACAACGATGCAAAAATAATAAAAATTATATTGAAGTGAATATAAATTTCAGAGAAAATAATTTTTTGCTTATGTTTGCCGCGAAATTGAGTTAAAAGTAAGACGATGAAGTTATTATAGATGTTGCTCAGCTTAAGTGAAATAATTTAAATTTAAATGATATGAAATATGATGTAATTGTAATTGGAAGCGGTCCCGGTGGCTATGTGGCTGCTATTCGTTCCAGTCAACTCGGATTTAAAGTTGCGGTTATTGAACGAAGTGAATTAGGTGGAATTTGCTTAAATTGGGGATGTATTCCGACTAAAGCATTGCTTAAATCAGCGCAAGTGTTGAAATATGTGAAACAAGCCGAACAATATGGGGTAAAAGTAATGGGAGAGGCAACCCCTGACTTTACTGCCATCGTAAATCGAAGCAGATCTATTGCAGCCCAAATGAGTAGTGGAGTGCAATTTTTGATGAAAAAAAATAAAATTGACGTCATTAACGGATTTGGGAAGATTTTGAAAAAAAATCAAGTAGAAGTTACAAATAATGAGGGAAACAAAGATATTTATGAGGCAGCACACATAATACTTGCTACGGGTGCACGTTCCCGAGAGTTGCCACACATCAAACAGGATGGGAAAAAAATAATCGGATACAGAGAAGCATTGACATTGGAAAAATTGCCGGCTTCGATGGTAGTTGTTGGCTCCGGAGCTATCGGAAGTGAATTTGCCTATTTTTATGCGTCTATGGGAGTTCAGGTTGTTTTGGTGGAATTTATGCCCAATTTAGTGCCGGTGGAAGATGAAGAAATATCCAGACATTTAGAACGTGCTTTCCGGAAAATCGGAATTAAAGTGATGACCTCTTCTACAGTGGAAAATGTGGAAAAGAATGAAGAAAAATGCATCGTCCATATCAAAGATGGTAAGGGAAATGAGATTTGTGTTGAAACTGAAATTGTCCTTTCGGCAGTCGGTATAGCACCCAATATTGAAAATATCGGATTGGAAGAATCTGGCATTGCGGTGGAGAAAAATAAAATTGTGGTAGATGAATTTTATCGAACAAATTGTGAAGGAATATATGCGATAGGAGATATTGTACATGGCCCGGCGTTGGCACATGTGGCTTCCAGAGAAGCTATAATTTGTGTGGAAAAGATTGCAGGATTAGAAGTTCAGCCTATGGATTACGGAAATATTCCGGGTTGTACCTATACCTCTCCCGAAATTGCATCGGTAGGATTAACGGAAAAGGCTGCTTTGGCGCAAGGAAAAGAAATTTTGGTCGGAAAATTTCCATTTACAGCTTCAGGAAAGGCTACAGCATCCGGAAACCGAGATGGTATGGCAAAAGTGATTTTTGACAAGCAGACCGGAGCGTGGCTCGGCTGTCACCTGATAGGGGACAATGTTACCGAAATGATTGCCGGAGTGGTAGTTGCCAGAACAAAGAAAGCTTCAGGACATGATGTTTTAAAATCGGTACATCCGCATCCGACACTCTCTGAGACGATTATGGAAGCCACTGCTGCCGCATACGGCGAAGTGATCCATTTATAAGTTTTAGTTAAAGAATTGTTTTACTTTACTGAAAAAACTCTTGTCGTTTTTACCCGGACGTGGAACGAAATTATCGGATTCTGCAAATTGTTCTATTGCTTTGCGTTCCTCTTTCGTTAAATTTTTCGGGGTCCACACATTCACATTCACAATCAAATCACCCGTTCTGCGATTGTGGAGTTCGGGTAATCCTTTGCCTTGAAGTCTTAAAATTTGTCCGCTTTGTGTCCCGGGAGCAATTTTTACTTTGGCCATTCCTTCCAGAATAGGAATCTCTACCGTTGCGCCAAGGGCTGCTTGCGGAAATGAAATATAGTAATTGATATACAAATTATTCCCGTCTCTTTCAAAAATATCGTGTTCAATTTCATCGATTACAATCAATAAATCTCCGTTAACTCCTCCATTAGGAGCCGCATTTCCTTTGCCGCTAAGATTTAATTGCATTCCGGCGGCAACACCGGCAGGAATGTTTACTACGACTACTTCTTCTCCTTTCACTATGCCATTGCCGCTACAATGAGGACATTTATTTTTGATTATTTCGCCACTTCCCTGACAATCAGGGCAAACACCGGCAGTCTGCATAATTCCGAAAATGCTTTGTTGTTTGTGAATGACTTGTCCGGTTCCCTGACAAGTAGGACAAGTAGTGAGATCGCTTTTATTTTTGGCGCCGCTTCCTTCACATACGTCACAAGGAATATATTTTTGAATTTTAAGTTTTTTCTCTGTGTTTTTTGAAATTTCTTCTAAGGTCAGCTTAACTTTAACTCGAATATTGGTTCCTTTTCTGACTCTTTTCTGGGGGCGACCAGAGGAAAATCCGCCAAAATCAAATCCGCCCATACCACCGAATAAATCCCCGAATCTTTCAAAAATAGTATTTAAATCAAAATCTACATTGCCATATCCTCCGGCTCCACCACCGCCATTCATTCCGGCATGACCAAACCGATCATAGCGTGCTTTTTTGTCAGAGTTGCTCAATACGTCATATGCCTCTGCCGCTTCCTTAAATTTTTCTTCTGCTTCTTTATTTCCCGGATTTCTATCGGGATGATATTCCATTGCTTTTTTTCGGTAAGCTTTTTTTATCTCTTCCGCAGAGGCGTTTTTTTCAACACCAAGTATTTCGTAGTAATCTCTTTTTGTCATGTTAGTTTTTTTAATTTGCTACAACCACCTTTGAAAATCGAATCACTTTATTGTGTATTTTATATCCTTTTGATAAGACCTCCATAATTTTACCTTTATCCTCTTCGTTCGTTGCCGGAAAGTGGGTTACCGCCTCATGTAAATCTGTATTAAAAGGTTCATTTATAGCAGGAATTTCTTCTACATTGAACTGTTTTAATATTTGTAATGTTTTTTTATAGATTATTTCAAAACCCTCTTTGAGTGAATCTATATTTTCCACCTTCTGATTTGCTTGAATGGCTCTCTCAAAATCATCAATTACCGGAAGTAAATAAGAAATAACAGTCTCTGAAGCAGTCGCTAACAAATCCAATTTTTCTTTTGCAGTACGTTTTTTATAATTATCAAATTCAGAAAAAAGACGTAAATATCGTTCATTAAGTTCTTCTTTTTCGATTTCTAATTGAGCGATTTTTTCTTTTAATTTAGCTTCTTTTGTATTTTTTTTGCCGAAAAAAGTACTTTTTTCTTTCATATTTTCCTCTTCTTCCGAACAATTATTTGTAGTTTTAGAATCATTTTCCGTCGGAGGAATAGAAGTTTCTTTATGGTTAATATCTTGATTATTAGTGTGATCTACTTCTTCATCCTCTTCTTGATTTCTCTTTTTTTCCATGATTAATGATTTATATTTAAATATTTGTATTTACATGTTATGGTAACGTTTCTCAGGGATAGCGTACAAAGATGTTGCCAATCTTTTTATTGCTGTCAAAATGGCAGAGAAATATTTTAAGTCAAAAAAAGAAAGAAATTTTTGTAAAATGTAGATTTTGAATTAAATAAAAGTGTATTTTTGCAAAACCTTTTTCAAAAAATGAAATATTCGAAAAAGAAAAGAATGTTAAACCATAAAATTATAATGTTATGACAAAAGCTGAAATCGTAAATGAAATTGCAACGAAAACAGGATTTGATAAAAATGCTGTTCAAACGGTTGTAGAAGCCTTTATGAATACTGTTAAAGGATCTCTCTCGAAAAATGATAATGTATATCTTAGAGGGTTTGGTAGTTTCATCGTGAAAGAAAGAGCAGAAAAAACTGCAAGAAATATCTCAAAGAACCAAACAATTGTGATTCCGGCTCATAAGATTCCGGCATTCAAACCTTGCAAAACTTTTGTAAATGCTGTTAAAAAAATAAAATAACTCTTTTAAAATTTTTTGAAGATGCCAAGTGGTAAAAAAAGAAAAAGACACAAGATGTCTACGCACAAAAGAAAAAAACGTCTAAGAAAAAACAGACATAAGAAGAAATAAAACGCTTCACTATTTATCAGACGTCATGAAAAAACTAAATAAATATGAAAGTTTTATTCATAATTATTTGGTTTTTTTATTTTATTGAAAATTATGCTTTTTTATGAGTGAAATTACCAAAGAATTAATTATTACTGCCAAACAACACGAAGTCCAGATCGCATTTCTCGAAGATAAAAAATTGGTAGAACTTCATCGTGAAAAATCCTCAGACCAATTTTCCGTTGGTGATATATATCTCGGAAAAGTTCGCCGACTTAATTCAGGATTAAATGCTGCGTTTGTTGACATTGGTGCAGAAAAGGATGCTTTTCTGCACTATTTGGATTTGGGAACAAAAGCAAGAACATTAAATAATTTTGTAACACAGGCTATTGAAAAGAAAAAGAAGAGTATCTCTAATTTTCCAAATGAACCTATCGTGGAAAAATCAGGGAAAATTAGTGATGTACTTACCGGCGGTCAACAAATTTTGGTGCAAATTGCCAAAGAATCTATCTCTACAAAAGGGCCCCGCATTACCACCGAAATTTCTATGGCCGGTCGTTATGTCGTCCTTGTTCCTTTCGGAGATAAAATTTCTATTTCTCAAAAAATAAAAAATAGTCAGGAACGTACTCGCCTTAAGAAAATTATTCAAGGGATAAAGCCTAAAAATTTCGGCGTGATTATCAGAACCGTCGCTAAAGATAAGAATGTAGAAGATATTTCGTCTGACTTGAATCAACTCCTTGCTAAATGGAATAATGCAGTAAATAGACTTCCTTTTGCAAAATCACCTGCGAAAATTGCAGATGAACTGGATAAAACCTCTGTTCTGATTCGCGATTTGGTTAACGAAACTTTTAATTCAATATATATTGACTCCCCGTTCCTTTATCAAGAAGTAAAAAATTACATCAGTTCTTTCTCTGCCGAAACCCGAAAATCGGATATCGTAAAATTATATAAAGACCCACAACCTATTTTTGAACATTTTAATATTGCAAAACAAATTAAAGGGTTGTTTGGGAAAGTGGTGACTCTTAAGAATGGCGTATATCTGATTATTGAACATACGGAAGCGATGCACGTGATAGATGTGAATAGCGGCAATCGTATGAAAAAACAAGATAAAGAACAAAATGCCCTCGAGGTGAATCTGGAAGCTGCAGCCGAAATTGCGAGACAACTCCGGCTCCGGGATATGGGTGGACTTATTGTCATAGATTTTATAGATCTGGACAAATTAACGAATAGGAAAATTTTGCATCAAAAGATGACAGAATATATGGCCAATGACCGGGCCAAACATACTATTTTGCCCCCAAGTAAATTCGGTCTTATTGAAATTACCAGACAACGTGTCAGACAGGCAACCACAATTGAAATATTGGAGCAATGTCCCTCATGTCGCGGTACGGGAAAAATTCAACCCAGTATTCTTATTGAAGAAGAATTGGAAAATATGCTTGAATTTCTATTTAAAAAACAACTTGAAACTAAAATTACGATTGCGGTTCATCCTTATATTTATGCATATTTGACGAAAGGTCTTTTGTCAAAACGTCTGAAATGGATTCTTAAATTTAAACGAAATATTGTTTTGCAATCCAAACAGGGATATCAATTATTGGAATATCGTGTCTTTAATCGCAATATGGATGAAATCATCCTTTGGAGTAACAAAATAGAGAAAACAGAATCAATATAAGCGTCGAAATTCTATATAGTTTGTTTTACAATGATAAAGGAAGATAGACTAAAAAGTATTTATGAGTTGTACCTACAGTTTCCGAATATCTGTACGGATACTCGTGAAATAATCCCCAATTCGATTTTCTTCTGTTTAAAAGGCGAAAGTTTTGACGGAAATGTATTTGCCATGACGGCCATTGAGAAAGGTGCTGCCTTCGTGGTTACAGAGAATTACAATTTGCAAAATCATCCCCAATGTATTTGCGTGGATGATGCGCTTTCTGTCTTGCAGCAATTAAGCCTTTTTCATCGCCGTCAATACTCAATTCCGGTGATTGGAATTACGGGGACCAATGGCAAAACAACGACCAAAGAATTGATTGTAGCGGTGCTGCAAAAAAAATATAAAGTAGCTTATACCAAGGGAAATTTGAATAATCACATTGGGGTACCCTTAACACTTTTATCTATTCGCGATACCGATGAGGTGGCCGTGGTGGAAATGGGCGCCAATCATATCGACGAAATCGCCCAATTGTGCCGGTTGGCACTCCCCAATTATGGATTGATTACCAATATTGGCACCGCTCATATTGAAGGATTCGGTTCTTTTGAAAATATCGTGATTGCCAAAAGAGCTCTTTTCGATTCTGTGAGAGCCCATCAAGGAACTTTTTTTGTGAATGCTCAGGATGAATTATTGTGTAAGATTACGCAAGGATATGAATCATTGATATACTACGGCGAAAAGATTTTTGAGATTGAATATCCCAAAGAGGAAAAGCTTCTTTCCCCTTTTCTCTCGTTTATTTTTCATAAAAAAAAGATTCAAACCCATCTCACCGGCAGATATAATATGAATAATATTTTGGCTGCCGTAGCGATAGGAAGCTATTTCAAAGTTTCTGAAAATGACATTGTCTCTGCCATTGAGGAATATACGCCTAAGAATAATCGCTCGCAAATTATGCAACAAGGTTCCAATATGATTATTGCAGACTTCTACAATGCGAATCCTTCGAGTATGGAAGTGGCACTTACGAACTTGGCGGAACTTGCCCATCCCAATAAACTTGCAATTTTGGGAGAAATGAGAGAACTTGGAGAGGTAAGTTCAACAGAACATGAGAAAATTATTCATCGGTGTGAGCATCTTCATATTGACACTATTTTTGTCGGCCCCGAATTTTGTAAACATCATCCTAAATTATCTTTCGACAATGTAGAAGCTATGAATGATTATTTACAAAAAAATCCGATAACGGAGAAGTTAATCCTTATCAAAGGTTCAAGAGGGGTTCATTTAGAAAAGATACAGATCTGATTATTTTCGAATTTTTTTATTAAAATGTTCTAATACACCGAACAAATACGTTGTATGTAGGATTGCCCTCATTGGCATTTACTTTATCCGTTGGGGCCTCCGTACTATAATAAAATTTGTACGAATAGGCATTGGTCGGGGCAAGCGGCCCCGTGGGCTCCGTGGAAGTCCAATAGCGATTGGTTCTACTGTCACTGCTATACGAAATAGGAGTTCCGTAAGTAGTCAATATCGCATTGATATTGGCAAAATTCGTATGAATGGATCTGAGTTCATGAAGCGCAGGCAAATACCACAAATGATCCGAATGTTTGGTGTAACAATAGTTAAATGCAGGATAGTTTGAAATTCCGCTTCCATAAGCATTTAAGATAATGTTTTCATTGGCCATCCCGTTGGTTAAATTAGTAGTTCCTTCAGCGGTGTAATTATGGGTAGTTCTCCATTTCAGGGGGACTTCATCCAACATAATCATCTTTCCGTGCTGTTGGTCGGGAGTTACTTCAAATATAATTCCCTGAACCAATTCTCCATTTACGACACGATTAAAATAATCTCCTACACGATAGGGGGTTTTGAATGTTTTTTTATCTCCGTAGTATGTACACGTGGCAGTTCTGTTTTTGGCAAATGCATATACTTCATATTCGGATTGTGGATAAAATAGATTCGAAAGTGCTTGGTAATAGGCGATAGTGTCCACTTGTCCGCCGGAAATAAAGTAGTAAGTTCCGGTAATTGTATTGGTGGTTGTATGGGACGCAGGAACCGGACGATAAGAAGTGCCAAAATGTGTTTTATTTGAATATACAATTCCGCAATCGGTAATCCTGGCACCTCCTGCCGTGTGAATGTCAATTCCTGCAATATTGGAGCACAAAGTAGTACAGTTTAAGTTGGCAATATCTTCTGTGGAGAGAGTAATAATTCCATCACGGGTTCGGAATGTAACCTGCTCTCCGTAGCCTGTCCCCTGCGTATTGGTCGCGTAAGCTCTAACATAATAAACGGTATCCGGCAATAATTTGGAATATCCTTCCATTGAATCTCCCATCATTCCCGAGAAATGGCCAAATCCAATAACCGAAGCCGTATGATTGCCTCCAACGAGCGGGTGGGGATTTAAGCTCCAGCATATTCCTGCCGCAATAATCCCGGATTGTCCCACATCGGTTATTTCTCCATTTCCGATACCGTAGAATGCATGAACATCGGTTACCGGATGTGTCCTGACCGTGGGGACCACATGATCAAACTGACTGCTGTCGACATACATCGTATTCCACGCCAATGTGCCATTGTTACCCACAATCAAATATTGTCCGGGGAGGCCGACCGGTAAAACATCCCAAGTTTGTGAATTAGCATTCCAATATAAAATATCCCCGCCATTTTGGCCTGTCGGGCGGTTTGTGATATTTTGAAAATCAACGCTTTCCGCTTCTTTTGCATATAAAGCATAAGGAATACTTAATATTTGCTGACTGCCTGAGACATTGTAATTTTGTCCTCCGCGAAGGTCAGTTCCCATTTTGAGATAATAGGGACCGGCTGACCAATC
Organism: Bacteroidota bacterium; assembly: GCA_022708105.1. Classification (GTDB taxonomy): domain Bacteria; phylum Bacteroidota; class Bacteroidia; order Bacteroidales; family WCHB1-69; genus DUOL01. The sequence continues at coordinate 20,366 of JAKIZI010000006.1, read as the reverse complement.
TATGTATTGGAAAGAACATCCGACACAAGGAGTTCCGGTTCCGATTTCAATGCTGATTAATCCGTTTGCATTGGTTGTTGGCGTGTGGGTTTCAATATATACAGGTAATCCGTTGGGTGAATATTGCATAATGGAAATTTCAACTCCTATTGTTTGGTTGGCTACCAATTGATTAGAAGAATTTCGAATCACGGCCTGATAAGACATCTTCTGAGGTACTTGTGCAGAAATAATATAAAAACCGGTCAGTAAAAAAATAAATAACAATATTCTTTTCATATATAGAGCCTCAATCTTTATTTGTATAATGCTATTATCAGCAATTTAAGATTGCAAAAATAACATTATTTTTCATATACCTTGATAATTACATATTTTTCAATAATTCACCCACAACAAATGTACTTCCGCTGATAAAAATCAAATCTTCCGGTTTTGCATTCTTTAAGGCTAATTGATATACATCATGTACACTGCTCCCCGTTATTGTATCTAATTCTGCCTTTTTCATTAAGTCATGAAGTTGAGTGATATTCAGAGCTCTTTCAATATCTGCTTGACAAATATAGTAGGTCGTATGTTGTCTTGGTAAAATATAGAGGATGGAGTCAATATCTTTATCATTGACAAAGCCAATAATAAAATGAGTGTGGGCATAATTGAGTTCTTGAATTTGTGTTGTGATTTCTTGAAAACAGGCAAGATTATGCCCCACATCACAAATAGTCATAGGTTGTTGATTCAAGATTTGCCATCGTCCTTGGAAATGAACATTTTGGATTACTTTTTCAATTCCCGATATGATACATTTTGTTGAAATATTAAATTTTTTACATAAATAGAGTGCGGCACGCGTGAAGGTCGAAATGTTTTTTAGTTGATAAGTTCCTAAAAGCGGACAATGGATATTTTCTCCAATCAAATTATTCTTGTAATATATGTCTATGGGTTGGTATAAAGTTTCCAACTTTTTATTTTGCAACAGATTGACATTAATCTCTTTTGTTGTGCATATTGGGGCTCTTTTTTCTGAAGCAATTTTAGAAAATACCGGAAAACTCTCTTCGTGGTATTCTCCGATTACCACAGGAATACCATCTTTGATGATACCTGCTTTTTCGAAAGCAATTTCAGATATACTATTGCCCAACATAGCAGTATGTTCCAAAGATATATTGGTAATAACCGAAAGTTCCGGGGTGATAAAATTCGTAGAATCTAATCGTCCTCCTAATCCAACTTCAATGATGGCAATATCAACCTCTTTTTTTCGAAAATAATCAAACGCAAGAGCCACCGTCATTTCAAAAAACGATGGGGAAATTTCTTGCATTTTTGTACGATGGGACTCAAAGAAGTCAATAACTTCTTCTTCACTGATTTCATTTCCGTTGACTTTGATTCGTTCTCTGAAATCAATCAAGTGAGGTGATGTAAATAGTCCGGTACGATATCCTGCTTCCTGAAAGAAAGAGGCTAAAAGATGGGAAACAGAACCTTTCCCATTACTACCGGCCACATGAACCGTCTTAAAATTTCGTTCAGGATTTCCGAATATTTTTACCAAATATTCAATATTTTCCATTCCTTCCTTATAGGCTTTTTGACCTATTTTGTGATACATCGGATAACAATGGTAAATTTCTTCGAGTATTTGTTGGTACATTTGATTAGTTGTTAATCCAAATTACCGATTTAGTATTGGTGATACGGATAATTTCGATTGCTTGAGAATAGTTGAGCAGGTTATGTATAATTCTTCTTCGTGGGCGAAATTTTTGGGTTGTTTTAATTTTTTTTAAAGGAGTAATACTATTTTGCATAGGCATATATATTGATGAATAATATCAATAATAACGCACTTGAGAATGTGATTATTATATAAAGAAATTAAATTATTCGGAAAAAGAAATCGCTATTTTTTTTGTAAGACCTCTTCTATGTACTCGTATGTTGAGAGAAGAATTGTTCCTGTAGAGGTAACTGCAAGTTGATGTTCAAAATGTGCAGATGGTTTTCTGTCGAGCGTTCGAATTGTCCATTGGTCACGATCCATGCTAACGCGATGTGTTCCCATATTAATCATAGGTTCAATGCAAAAAACCATTCCGGGAACAATTAATTCACCTTTGCCCGGTTTTCCGAAATTAGGAACATCCGGTTTTTCATGCATATTTTTTCCGATACCATGTCCGACCAATTCTCTTACAACTCCGTAGCCAAATGATTCAACATAGGATTGAATCGCATGTCCGATATCTCCGATATGGTTGCCTTTTTTGGCTGCTTCAATACCTTTGTAGAGGGATTCGCGGGTACGATCAACCAGCAGTTGTTTTTCATTTGATATTTCTCCTACAGCAAATGTGTATGCATAATCTCCATGATATCCATTCTTATATGTTCCGCAATCAACAGATACAATATCTCCTTCTTTTAAGATGTTGGAGTGGGGGATTCCATGAACGACTACATCATTAATCGAAATACACAAAGAGGCCGGATATCCGTTATAACCTTTAAAAGAAGGGACCGCATGATGGTCCCTTATAAATTCTTCTGCAATTCTATCTAAATATTGGCACGGAACTCCCGGTTTTATATGTTTGGCTACCTCAGCAAGAGTTAGTCCGACAATCCGGGCGCTTTCTTTAATCAGTTCAACCTCTTCTGTTGTTTTGAGATAGATTTTGTTAAAGATTCCCATTTGATTAGTACATGTTTCCGCTCCGCCCTTTAATTCTTCCGGATTTTGTTAATCCGTCGTAATGTCTCATCAACAAATGACTCTCAATTTGTTGCAAAGTGTCTAAGACAACACCTACCATAATCAGAAGGGAGGTGCCACCAAAGAATTGTGAAAACTGTTGGTTAACCCCAAATTGTCCTACAATTGCCGGCAGAATTGCTACAATACCCAAAAAGATAGAACCGGGTAATGTAATCCTTGACATGATCGTATCAATAAGTTGTACCGTTTGTTTTCCGGGTTTGGTACCGGGAATAAATCCTCCGTTTTTCTTTAAGTCTTCTGCAATTTGATTTGGATTAATGGTAATTGCAGTATAAAAATAGGTAAAAGCAATGATAAGGATAAAGAAAAGTAAATTATAGCCCAACCCGTTATAGTCTATGAAACTATTCCAAAAGCCACCACCACCGGATGTTTGAGAAATAGAAACAAATGATAAAGGAAGCATAATAATGGCTTGTGCAAAAATAATAGGCATTACGCCGGCAGCATTTACTTTCAATGGTAGAAAATTACGTACACCACCGTATTGTTTGTTTCCGACAATTCTTTTTGCATATTGAATCGGAATTCGCCGTGTTCCTTGTACTAATAAGACACAAAGACTTATGATCAACATCATTAAGAGAATTTCAATGATAAAGATAATAGGACCTCCATTCATTTCCGTAATTCTTGAAAGAAATTCTGCACGTAAAGCAAACGGGAATCGAGCAATAATCCCGATCATAATGATCATTGAAATTCCGTTTCCAATACCTTTGTCTGTGATACGCTCCCCGAGCCACATTATAAATAGTGTTCCGGCAATAAGCAATATGAAAGAAGTTAATGCAAAAGCAGAGAAACCTAAAAAGGTAGCTCCGTACATACTCGGATGAATAGCGTAAGCAAATTGCCCTTGAATATTCGCAATGTAAGCAGGAGCTTGAATAGCAACTACTGCAACAGTTAAATAACGGGTAATTTGATTAATCTTTTTTCGTCCGCTTTCACCTTCTTTTTGAAGTCTTTGAAAGTATGGAACTGCTAGAGTCATCAACTGAATCACAATTGATGCGGAGATATATGGCATAATACCCAAGGCAAAAATAGAAGCATTTGAAAATGCTCCTCCTGAGAAGAGATCTAATAAACCAAGCAATCCTTCTTGAGCCGATTTTGAAAAGGCGGTTAAAGAACCGGGATTAATACCGGGAAGTACAATGTGTGATCCTAAACGATATATTAAAATAATCCCTAAGGTGTAAAGAATCCGCTTGCGTAAATCCTCTATTTTAAATATATTTTTTATAGTTTCTATAAATTTTTTCATACGGGTATTATGATTGAAAATCTACTGTTTTTATGTGAGTTATTCTTCAGAATGATTGGCTTCGACAGCCGCTTTGGGGGCAACTTCTTCCTTGGGGGCATTCAAAATAGTTACACTCCCTCCGACTTTTTCAATGGCCGCAATCGCTGTTTTTGAAAATGCATGAGCTGTTACCATTAACTTTGCAGTTAATTCACCTTTACCTAATATTTTTACCAAATCTTTCTTTTGCAATAAACCATGCGTACGCATCAATTCGATAGTAATTTCCGTAGCTTTTGTTTTTTCTGCAAGTGCTTGCAAAGTGCTGATGTTGATTGCACTATACTCAACTCGATTGATATTTTTAAATCCTCTCTTTGGTAATAAACGATAGATAGGCATCTGTCCGCCTTCAAATCCGATTTTACGTTTGTACCCTGATCTCGATTGAGCTCCCTTATGCCCTTTTGTGGAAGTTCCACCTTTACCGGATCCTTGTCCTCTTCCTATTCTCTTTGACTGCTTCGTAGCATTTGAAGCAGGTTTTAAACTTTGTAAATTCATTGTTTGTTCTCCCAATTTATTTTAATTTTCAACTTAAATTTCTTCTACTTGAACAAGATGCTTCACTTTTTCAACAATACCCAAGATTTGTGGGGTGCCGGTGTGTTCAACAGTTTGATGCATTTTTCTCAAACCTAAGGCCTGTAAAGATCTCTTCTGACGTTCAGGTCTGTCAATGGCACTTCTAACTTGCGTTACTTTAATTTTTTTCATCACGTATGTTTTAAGATAAGGTAATTTTTTATATTATTTTTCAATTATTAATCAAAACAATTTTTTAATTCTAAAGGCTTTATATATTTGATTTATAAACTTATAATGTATTTTTTAGCACAAAATGATCTACTTCTCATTACACGTAAAAAAGTCGGCAAATATACAATTTTATTTTTATATTGCAAATACTTTTTCAATTTTACTTTTTTTCTTGATAATGAATAGATAACATAGTAAAATTTTACTTCTTACTCTTAATGGTTTTTTCCCACTTTCCCTTATCATTTTTTTGAAATTTTTCATTGAAAACATAAATGAGTCTGCACGTGATGACATTATTATATTGTTTTCTTGTCTCTTGTTTTGGGGTTCCGACATAAAAATCTCTTTTACGAATCGGGGCTAATGAGTATTGATACCGAATGTCAAACTTTAATCCTTTCCAAATTCTGATTTTGACATCCGCTAATATACTCCATTCATTCCGTGAATAAACTTTTGAACGAATGGAAGTTGTCCGGGTCCATCCGTTTTCAATCTCCTTAACATTAACCAATCGTCCCCATGCGGCACCGGCTCCAATACTCCATCCCGTTCGAAAATCCTCATAATGCACTGTAAGTGGAATTTCTACATAATCAAGCTGTAATTTATACTTAATTTTCGAATTGCATGGAATTTCTTTGTTAATATTGAGGTCAGGAGGACAACTGTCGCACATATTGGAAACATAATATTTTCGGTAGGATCCTTTCTGACTGTAAAGGAGTTCTATTGTAGCCGTCCAGTGATGCTTCTTATCCAAAGGTAATGATACTGCCGCGCCGGCATGAATCCCCGCCTTTCGAAATCCATATACTTCATCTCCATCTACTTGCGAGATATTTGCTCCGGCGATAACCGATCCTAAAAATTGCTGGGAATAACTCACTTCAGTAATGAGTAATATGCATATAAGATAGAGTGTTTTTTTCATTTTCTTTTATTGGAAAAAAAATCAATTAATAGTTGGGAACATTCTTGTTCTTTAATCCCTTTTGTTACGATGGTTTTTGGATGAAGTACAGGAGAACTGAGTTGTGTATATCCTTTTTTGGGATCTGATGCTCCGTAAACCAAACGACCAAACTGTGCCCACGCGATGGCCCCCGCACACATCACACAGGGCTCCAAAGTTACATACAATGTGCAATCTTTTAAATATTTAGCGCCCAATGTGTTCGCTGCTGCTGTAATGGCTTGGATTTCAGCATGTGCCGTTACATCTTGCAGCCGTTCCGTTAAGTTATGGCCACGGCCAATGATCCTGTCTTGTAATACCACTATCGCTCCAATAGGAATTTCACCTTCCATTAACGCTTCTTCTGCTTCATTATATGCTTTTTGCATGAAATATTCATCAGAGAATTCCATCTTACGTGGTTTGAGTTCTTTTATGTTTGTACGCTTTGAATGTGTTTAATAATAAAGAAGCCATTGTCATCTGTCCAATTCCTCCGGGAACAGGAGTGATATAAGCGGCTTTCTTAGATACTTCATCGAATTGAACATCTCCGCAAATCCGATAACCCTTCTCACGAGTGGAATCGTCTACCCGATGAATGCCAATGTCAATCACGGTTGCCCCCTCTTTGACATATTCCGCGTCAATCATCTCAGCTTGCCCAATGGCAACCAATAATATATCTGCCTGCGCACAAACTTCTTTCAAATTCTTTGTTTTACTGTGACAAATGGTAACCGTGGCATTCCCGGTTGCTGATTTCTCGGCCAATAATAAAGCCAACGGTTTGCCCACAATTGCACTTCGTCCCAAAACAACACAATGCTTGCCTTCGGTTTCAATGTGACTCCGTTTGATCAATTCTATCGTTCCCAATGGTGTTGCAGGAATGAATAAGGTATCTCCTGTAACCAATTTTCCAATATTTGACGGATGCATGCAATCTACATCTTTGTCCGGATTTATCCGCTCAATGATGCGCTTGGAAGACAAGTGCTTCGGAAGCGGCATCTGAATGATATATCCGTCCACTTCGCTATCTTGATTCAAAAAATCAAGAATGCCCAGTAACTCTTCTTCCGTTACTTTTTCAGGACATTGATATATGGAGGAGATAAATCCAACTTCTTTGCAAGTTCGTTCTATCGAATTGATATAGGTCTTTGCAGCATTATCTTCCCCTACAATAACAGCGGCCAGATGTGGTGTATCTTGTCCGTTATCTACCAACGATTTTACTTCTGTGGCAATTTCTGTTTTAATCTCATTGGCAATTTGTTTGCCATCTAATAGTGTCATGGATTATTTTTTTATTGATGGTGCAAAAATATAAAAATTAGCAATATAAGTCTATAAGAGGAGGATGCTTTAGTGTGCAATAATGATTTTTTCGGTGTGTACTCGGTTATCTTGATCTTGGATGCGAAGAATGTAAAAACCTGCCGATAAATGCTCTGTCGAAAGAATAACCGGTACATCACAATTGTGTATGGATGCGATTTTTTCTCCCGTTACAGAGTAAATGCAAATTTTCTTTATTTTTTCTATTCGGCCATCAATAACAATCTTCTCGTTTGCAGGATTTGGATATATTTCGAATGAAGAAAATTCATAATTTTCAATTGAAATGTGAATATCCGGCGGGGTGGTTCCCTGAAAGAAACTTAGGCCTCCGGCATAATTCCCGACCAAAAGATCCGGAAATTGATCGTGATTCAGGTCATAAATACTCAGTCCTGAACGAATGCCCTCGGAAATGTCATATCGTCGGTTTTCCTCAACTTCAAAAATCGCATCTTCTACAAGCTCAAACGTGCCGTCAAGATTATGGTCTATATTTTTATAATATGCTATTTTTCCTTGTTCATTGGCGCAAAAAAGAACTGTCAGGTCATCTGAAGTCCGAAAAAAGAACGGAACCGAATAGCCAAAATAGGATAAGGTGAAGTCTCTCACATCAACCCCTCCCAATTGTGCCGTAATGAGTTCAAAGGTCGGAATGGAATCCGTGGAAATATTCCGATAATAGGCAATCTGCCCCCGCCGATTTCCAATGAGTAAATCTTTTTTTCCATCCTTGTCTAAATCGAAATACTGGGGTGTGCTATAATCTTCCACGGAAATGTCTCCGTAAATGACTGATTCTTCAAGTTGAGGCAGGGCTCCGTCGGCTCCGGTATTCCTGAATAAAAGCAAATTCCCGTTTCGATTCCCGCACAAAAGGTCAATAGTGCCATCGCCCGTAAAATCTCCGAAAACAGGATATAATGCCTCGTGCCCGGAATCTCTTAGTTGTCCGAAATCATCCGTGACCCAACGAAACTCCGGAGCTGTGTCTTGCCCGATGTTTTCATAGTAGGCAATTGAAGAAGAATAATAGGAGGCCAAATAGTAGTTGTAGAATGTAGAACTGTCATAAGCTCCGTAATTCGCAATGAAGAGATCTTCCAACCCGTCCCCGTTCCAGTCAAATAAAACAGGGTAGGCCCCGCTTCCCACATCAATCATATCTTCCTGTAAAAAGGAACGTGTCTGCAATTCATAAGTTTCACTGGTGTTGTTGTACTGATACAACCAAACACTATTTTGGTTTTCGGATTTGACAAGCGATGGATCTGCAGACGAAACAATGATTTCGTCAATACCATCATTCGATAAGTCATAAAAGGTTACTGCCGGCATGGAGTATAGATGAATTGGCTGGATTGCATTCGGAAAGGAGGTCGTCTGACTCACCATCAATGCCTCTTCAACCGTGCCTCCGTTTTCCAAAAAAACGATTTCAGGATAGTCAATATCTCCGATAAGAATGTCTTTTTTTCCGTCTTTTGTGTAGTCATAAGCCAAAATTGTAGAACCCACGTGACGGGTCTTATCTCGATCCCGACTCCCACAATCAACGTTTAATTCAATAGAGTTATCATCGGCCCCTTCTGCAAATTTCCCCCAACATTCATCTGCTAATCTGAAATCAAAATTTTCAGCATGACCGCTGTTCTCAATTGCATAATTTTTTTGAAAATGAATATATCTTCCCAATACCATGAAATTCAATATATCTACGTCTCCGTCGTTGTCTATGTCTTCAATCACTAAGTAGTCATCGGGCGAAGAAAAAATGTTGGTGTAGTTGTTGTAGTAATAGGATTCTAATTGTGTTGTAATGAGTTCAAATCGAAGTGCACTGTCGGAAATATTTTTGTACACAGTGATACCGGCCAATCCGTAAGTAAAAATGTCCTCTTTACCATCCCCGTTGTAGTCTTTTAAAATAACCCAATCATGCAATATAGGAAAGGAGTGCTTGTATTCAGGTGCATAGCGATAACTGATTTCGTTTTCGATTCCGTTATTGAGATAAGGAAGTATCCGATTTCCGTTCTTTTCAAAAAGAAATAGATCTTTAATCCCGTCAAGATCCAGATCAATCTCCGATGCTCTTATGGAATTAATGCCCCCGCCCCATGGGTTTGCCAACGCACTTGCCCCGCTTCCAAATACGGGAATGTCAAAATTTCGCGCAAATCCAAAGTCATGGTACTCTTGAGAAAAGAGGAATGAATAAGTGAATAATGCCAATAGAAATGCAATTTTTTTCATAAATAAAGGATCCTGAATTATTTATTGAGCTCTAAAATGCTCCGCAATTCGGAAATATGCTCAATTTTCCAAAATCGGTCGGGACGCTCTTCCATCTCCGTCTTCTCATGAGCCCAAGTCATCTCGTGGGGAATGTGCACCCCGTAACCTCCGATATTGATGACCGGTAATACATCCGATTTTAAGGAGTTTCCTACCATCAAAAAATGCTCCGGCGTTATCGATAGGCGTTCCAGTAATTTGATGTAATCCGATTCTTTCTTGTCACTCACAATCTCTATATGATGAAAGTATTGGGCAATGTTCGACTTGTTTAATTTTCGCTCCTGATCCAATAAATCGCCTTTCGTAACCATGATGACTCTATAGTCGCTGTGGCTCAGTTGCTCCAAAATGTCCGCAATGCCGTCCAATAAAACGACAGGTTTGTTTAGCAACTCCTTACACAAAGTGATAATTTCGGAAATGATGTTTGCCCCGACACGATTTTCCGTTACCCGCAATGCCGTTTCAATGATGGAAAGGATGTAGGCTTTAGCTCCGTATCCGTATAACTCCATGTTACCCATCTCTGTCTTAAAAAGCTCTTTTTCTGCCTCCTCACAAGATAAATAGGGAGATAGCAATTGATAAAATTTTTGTCCGGTTTCCTGATAGTAACTCTCGTTGAGCCAAAGGGTGTCATCGGCATCAAAACCGATTACTTGTAAGTGATCTTTCATGTTGGTTGTTCTCTTTATTTGTTTTTCCTGATTATCCAAATGTCCTGAGGAAGCCATTTGCCCTTTTCGGGTTGCCCCACAATGTGTTCTTCGATTTTCATATTGCTGAATAATTGTTCCATAAAGGAGGTCGGATGAAAAGCAGAGTATGTGCGATGCCCCTCTTTTACCTGCCCCCGAACAATCAATTGCCCTTGTTGATAACGCACGGATTCCGGCTCCGTCAATTTTACGCGAAACGGATCTCCCTGAGTGGTCATAAACATGATGCCATTAGGCTTTAATATCCTCGATAACTCACGATGCCACTCGTAATGCATCTTTTCGGACAAATGGGTGTATATCGAAATTCCATAAATGACGTCAAAAAAATCATCGGGATAGGGGAGTTTGGCTTCTAATTGGTTGAGGTTGAACTGAACATCCGGAATGTGAGTACGACACCATTCAATACTCGCACGATTGTAATCAGTTCCGTAATAACTGCATCCGGGACCGATTAAAGCAGGAAGATGACGTATCAACCGGCCGGGACCGCAACCCCAATCCAAAATATTTTTCTGCGCCAATTCAATGTGTTTTTCGAAATGTCCGATTAACCATTGTGCTGTTTCCCGACTCTCCGTGTAGTATTTTTTGTAATGCAACTGAAACGATTCATAGATTAAATAATCAGGAGGTAATGCCACTTCCGGATGTGTCTTCCGAAAATGTTTATTCGCTCGCCGATTTTTGATTTTTTGTATGTGATACCTCAGAAAGTCCGTAACCCAAATCAGTCTTAATTTTCGTAAAATATGCGAAATGTCTCCTTTTTGTATCATGCTCAAATAAAATGTTTCTATTTAACCTATCCTTAATCTGTCTAAAGACAGGTGTTTTTTAAGTGCAAAGATAATATATTTTGGAAAGTGACCGATTTCTCTGCCTGAAAATAGAGAAATCTTTTTTTTGAAGTGAAAAAAAAAGAGGTTGCCATCAAGACAACCTCTTTTGAAGTATTTAATACTACTATTTTATTCTTTTACAAATTTCTTTGTAGTAGTGTTCTCTCCCGATAGACGAATGAAATATACGCCGGAGGAAAGATCAGAAACATTAATTTGGAATTGAGTGTCGGTAACTTGATTGCTGTAAACAACCTGTCCTAAGAAGTTTAGAATGTCCACCTTTTGATAGTTTTCAGCATAAACATTCAATACTTGATTGGTTGGATTAGGATAAATAGCCACACGACCGGCAACGCTCTGTTCTTCAATGCTTACTCCTTCAGTAACGTTGATGTCATCAATTTTCATCCAATACTCATCATAGCTGTTTTTGTGTACAAATGCAACATGGATGGTCTGGTTTGCATAAGTAGCTAAGTCTACATATCTTTGTTGCCATGTGTCTGTGGTTAGTGTTTCAGAAAATATGGTGTTGAAATTAGCGATATCCCATCCTGAAGTGGATACTTTAACTTCATAGAAGTCAGCTGCATAAGCGGGATCTTGTGCGGCTACCCACCAAGTAATATTGGCTCCGGCAGCAGGAATAATAATTCCGGGTGTGATGAGCCAATTTTCAGGATGTAAAGCTCCGAAATCATTGTCGTATGATGCAGATGCAGCCATTCCGGTTCCTTGATGTGCCGAAAGTTCATTGCTTTCCCAAACGTGTCCGTCACCATCTTGATCTACATTAAGCCAACATTCCGGAATACCATTTTCGAAATCTTCAGTAAAAGGAACTGACGTAGCAGGACAATCTAAAGCTTCTCCCGATAAATAAATAGTGTCAGTAGCTCCTGTAGAACTTAAAGTGATTTCATTCGTAAATGTGCCTTGTACGGTAGCATTAAATCTTACATATAATGGAACATTAGTGTAGATTTGAGTGAAAGTAAGAGTTGCTGTAGTGTCAAAAGAAACTCCATCAGCGGAAATTTCAAACGGAGGATGAGTCATGGCCGTGATGTTGGCAAGTAAACTCAATCCCTCTACAGATACTTGTTGTGTCATGGAAATCGAACCGGCAGGAGTTGTGAAATTTAAAGAATCCGGAGTGGCAGTCAAAGAAGGATCAGGCATTGTATCTACCCTAAAACTATCTATTACAAAATATCCACCTGTAGCAGTTGGAGTTTCGATTTTAATGGCAATTTGAATTCTTTGATCCGTATAAGGTGTTAAATCAAGATACTGAGTTGCAAAGTCAACATTGGAAACAGTTTGCGAAGCAATGACTGGAGTGGAAATGTCTTCATAAGTATAACCATCAGGAATAACCCATACGGAAAAAGTTTCCGGAACGGGGACGTATGCCCATAAATCCCAATCAATGATTTCACTTACCAAATATTCAAAGGATGCATACATATTCCGTCCAATCGTAAAGGAAGGTGAAATAAGCCAGTCATTGGCATCGACAATGTTCGTATCAACACTTGCAAAATATACGGCACACCCCGGATTGGCATCACTATATGCCATATAGGAGAATTGACCGTCTCCGTTGAGACCATCATTGTCAATATCTTCAATCGTCCAACAAATAGTTTCCGGAGTCTGTGGGTTAAAATTACATACGTATGGATAAGTAGTTACAACCTGACATTCAAGAGCTTCTCCTATTAAAATAATATTTAATTGTGTTGCTTCAGGATTGGTTAAAGTGGTGCTGTTTTGATGTTGACCGGCAGCAGTGGGATTATAAGTGAAATAAAGCGTATCACGATAGAAGAAATTGGATGTTGTCGGAATTATTGTGGATGATGAATAAGTGTTTCCGTCCAAAGATACTTGGAAAGGAGCTGCCGTTGTAACAGTAATATTATTGGTTAAACTCCATCCTGTAACAACAACCATCGCCGGAGCTGATGTTTGACCAACAGCCCAAAGTCCGAAATTAACCGTATCTATATTAGCTTCAATACTGGGAGCAGGAATGTCATTAATCATAAAATTGTCGAAATATAAACGATATTCATCCGCATCTGACTCGGCAACTAAAGCAATTTTATAATCTCCGGTATACGCAGCTAAAGGAATAATTTGATTAATATCAGTTGTATTTGCAACTTGTGTCGTTGGCATCAATGTAATGGTGTCTGTTGCAGAAACCAATAGTACGGAGAATTTTTCGGGAAATGAAGCGCTAGCTACTCTGTAGTCAAATGCAAGGTATTGATTTCCTGTTAAAGTAAATGTGGGAGATTCCAACCAATCATTGGCACTGCCGGAACTATTGTAACTGTATATTGCATAGCCATTTACATTGTCAATTGAAAATGTATATCCGTCGTTGTTTACATCGTAGATAGACCAACAATTGTTTTGCAAAACACTGTCAAATGAACACAAATAAGGAAATACGGTAACCGCACTTTCACATGGGTCAGGATCCATATTGACTTGTATCGTATTGAAAGTTTCGGTACAACCGCTTGTCCATAATGCTGCAATGTCGTATGTATATAAACCTGCACCCGAAACTTGGTCTAAATAACTTAAATTTGTCACAGTATCAATGGCTACAGAATTACGTAAAATCTTATATCCCGTTACAATTCCGTTTCCAAGATCTTGCGGGGGAATGATTCCTTTGATGTTCCAATTATAAGTTAAACTGGCTCCTAAATTGGTCAACTCATCCCATGCTCCCTGAAAATATATCATGTTGCCTTTTCCGGCTACTTGCGGACCTGCATCGCATGCTGCAGGATATCCGGTAGTGGTATTGCATCTTACTCCAATCCATAACTCCTGAGAAGCATCAATCACAATGGGAGTGGAAAGTTGTATGTCGTTCCAGACATTTAATGTAAGATCGGCATTGTTGAGCAATTGGTCAATAATTAAAGTGTCAGGACCTGAACCGTTGTTGCCTAACCATACTCTTATGGAATAGGTACATTCATTAATTAATGGAATGAAACTGACCGTTGTTAAGCTATTTCCGTTAAATGAAGTTAAGTCTGACGTTTCAAAACGATGGGCAATGTCAAAATCAGCTGCGCTACCGGTTCCGATACCATCATTATTGCTCTCTGCAGACCATGTCAAAACACCTTGCGGAGGAGCTAATGTCGGTGCCTGCCAACTTAAGGAAATGTCATACCAATTGGGTGAATGGAGAGAAGCATTGAGGCTCCTTACCGTATCACAATTTTGTGCATTTGCCCCAAATAAAATGGCAAATAACACTAAAAAAAGAACATAATTTTTTTTCATACTGAATAATAAAATTTAGTTAATATTGAATGTTTTTAAAAAATACTATTTCTTATTTTTTGTTTGCAAAAATAACAATATATTTGAAAGTAATGCTTTTTAATGAAGAAATTATATCTTTTCTTTACAATATTTATAAAAAAGAGGATATTTTGAACAAATATCCTCTTTTAAATCAATACAAATTTTCTTTTTTATAATAATTCGATGCTTCGTTTGACAAATTCACTCAACTTTTCGCCGGAAAGTATGTTTTGCGATAATAGTGCTAAATCTATCAATTGCTGTGTTAAGGCTTCTTTTTTCTTTTTGCTTTTCTCCGAAAGAATTTTTCCGGCAATCACATGATTTGCATTGATAATGATATTGTAATGCTCAAATCTTCCATACATCCCTTGCTGTCCGGTAATTTTTTCCATGTCCTGAAAACGCCTCATGAATTCATTTTGCGTAATCATAATAGGTAAATCCGTTTCGCTTAGATTTTCTACCTGAATGGAGAATTTTTCTTTGTCTGTCATATCCGAAAAGAGAGTCTTTAATTTTTCTTGCTCTTTTTCTGATAATTTGGCCGGCTGAATTTCATCTTTTTCAATTAATTTATCTATGATGTCGGCATCTACACGTGCAAATTTGCTCTTTTCCAATTTCGGTTCCAACATGTTGATAAAGTGAGTATCAAGAGGTCCATCCATCAATAAAATGTCATATCCCTTTTCTTTCGCTGTGCCAATATATAAGTGCTGTGCATCAACATCAGAAGCATATAAATATACTAATGTGTCATGTTTGTCTTTTTGTAACACGGAAATGTGATTTTGGTACTCTTCCATTGTGAAATATTTTTCTTCCGTGTTTTTGAATAAAAAGAAGTTTTTGGCTCGTTCGTAAAATTTCTCATCTGCAATCGATCCGTATTGAATGAATATTTTGATATCATCCCATTTCTTTTCAAAATCTTCACGATTGTTCTTGAACATTTCTTCCAATTTTTCTGCTACTTTCTTGGTAATGTGCGTAGAGATCTTTTTTACATTAGAATCAGATTGCAAATACGAACGGGAAACATTCAAAGGAATGTCAGGGGAATCAATTACCCCATGTAACAACATCATAAATTCAGGAATGATTCCTTCCAATTGATCTGTTATAAAAACTTGATTGCAATATAGTTGTACTTTATTTTTTTGTATTTCAAACTGGTTTTTAACTTTTGGAAAATATAAAATTCCATTTAACGTAAAAGGATAATCTACGTTGAGGTGTATCTGAAACAACGGCTCTTCAAACGACATGGGATATAACTCACGATAAAATGTTAGATAGTCTTCTTCTTTTAAATTATTAGGAGCTTCCTTCCAAATAGGATTCGTGTTGTTGATGATTCTTGGTTTTTCAACCTCTTTCTCTTGTTCTTCCCCTTCAGGTTTTTCCCAAATTTTTTCGTTTCCACAACGAATGGGAACAGGTAAAAATCTGCAATATTTCTTCAATAAACCCACAATTTTGTGTTCATCCAAAAATTCTATTGCATCTTCTGCAATGTTTAAGATAATCTCTGTTCCTCGATCGATCTTTTCACATGCAGTCATTTCATAATCCGGAGAACCATCACAACTCCATTTTACGGCAGGCATCTCTTCAAGATAAGATTTGGTAAGTATTTCAACAGACGATGCTACCATGAAGGAAGAGTAAAATCCCAATCCGAAATGCCCAATAATATTCGCAGAATCAGTGCCTTTGTACTTCGATAGAAATTCCTCGGCACTTGAAAAGGCAATCTGATTGATGTATTTGTCCACCTCTTCTGCCGTCATTCCTATCCCTCTGTCAATAATCCGAATCTGCTTTTTCTCTTTGTCAACCTGTACTTCAATGGTAAGATCTCCCAAATCAACGGAAGCACTTCCAAGGTTTACCAATGTCTTCAATTTTTGGGTTGCATCAACAGCATTTGCCACTAATTCCCTGATGAATATGTCATGCTCGGAATAAAGAAATTTTTTAATTACCGGAAATATATTTTCCGTTTGTACATTAATTTTACCTTTTTGCATATAAGTTAGTTTTAAAATTTGACAATTATTCGGCTTTCTTTTTGCAAAATTTGTGCCATAAATAATAACTGACAATTTGGCATAATTGAAGAATTGTTTTTATTTTTGTATTTTTGCAGCCGATTTATGATGAATTATTATAGAATGATAAAAAATATAATTTTCGATTTAGGTGGCGTGATTTATGATATCAATTATCATAATATTGCAACTACATTCGCCTCTTTCGGAATGTCCGATTTTGAAGAAAAATACTCCCAAGAAAAACAAACCGATCTTATAGACCTTTTTGAAGAAGGAAAAGTCTCCGTTGAAGATTTCCGCAGTTATATCCGCTCTCTGACCTCTATCCCATTGTCCGACGAACAAATTGATACTGCATGGAATGCCATTCTCATCGATATTCCCGAGCATAGAGTGAAGCTGTTGCAACAAGTGAAAAAGAATTATTCTATTTTTTTGTTCAGCAATACCAATGAACTGAATTATAGACGTTTTATGCCCGATATTAAAGAGAAATACGGATTTGATATATTTTCCACTATCTTTATTAAATCATACTTTTCACACCATATTCATCTGAAAAAGCCCAGTAAAGAGAGCTTCTTTTATATTATGGAAGAACAAAAAATTAATCCTTCGGAAACCCTCTTTATTGATGATACAACCCGACATGTTGAGGGAGCAAGAGCCGCCGGATTGAATGCTTATCTGTTGCCCAAGAATCAAGATGTTGAAACTCTATTTGAAAGAGGCCGCTTGAAAGAGGAAATTTTTCACGATATCTAAATGATTAATGATTAGATTATCTCTTATGCACAATGGAATTCAAATCCTAATTGTGTAAGATGTTTTTTGTTGAAAAAAAGAAACCGAATATTAAGTATAAAAACATATACACTTCTGAAAATGTTGTACTTTTGCAACGATTCAAGAGGCTTTATAAATATGCAAATTAAAAAATAAATTAAAATAGAATGAAAAATCAGAAGTTGAATTTAGGAAATGAGATTATTAAAGTGCTCTCAGAAGGAGGCAATGTTAAGTATAATTACAAACAAATAGCCGCTAAAGTCGGTATTTTTGATAAAAAAGGACGGGAAAGTGTTAAAAAAATTCTGGATGATTTTGTAAATGCTCATATCGTCCAGACGGCCGGAAGAGGTAAATATAAATTGAATCCAAAACATCTGACAGTCCAAACTACCGGAAGAAACTACATCGTGGGAAAATTGTCGGTCCGCTCAAACGGAATGGCATTTGTTATCAGAGATGAGAAAGATAGTGAAGATGTGTTTATTGCCGACGGAAATTTGCAAAATGCCCTTCATGGCGATGTGGTAAAGGTGCTTTTATTTGCCTCTCGCAAAGATAGACGCCTCGAAGGACAAATCGTAGAAGTGGTTGAACGTAATGAGAAACCGCTGGTCGGTGTGATCCAACAACATAACGGAATTTCCTATTTTGTCCCCGATAGCTCTTCTTATCGTAAAGATATTTTAATTCCCGGCCGATATCTGAATGAAGCCAAGCATGGTGAAAAGGTGGTGGTATCTATCATCGAATGGGCTCCGGATTCAAGAAGCCCTATCGGAAAAGTTATCCATGTTTTAGGCCAACCCGGCGATAATAATGTGGAAATGAATTCTATATTGGTGGAATATAATTTTCCTCTTAAATTTTCAGATGAGGTCGAAAGAGAAGCCAGCAATATTGATCCCCGTATTCCTGAATCTGAAATTAATAAAAGACGTGATTTCAGAAGTGTACCAACATATACGATAGATCCTGCTGATGCGAAAGATTTTGATGATGCAATATCTTACGAAAAATTGGATAATGGTTTGCATCGTGTTGGAGTACATATTGCAGATGTTTCTTTTTATGTGAAACGAGGCTCTTTAATTGATCAAGAAGCTTATGAACGTGGAACTTCAGTCTATTTGGTGGATCGTGTTATTCCGATGTTCCCTGAAATTCTCTCCAATAACCTTTGCTCCCTCCGTCCTCATGAAGATAAATTGTGTTATAGTGCCGTGTTCGATTTAGATGATAATGCACACGTTCATCATGAGTGGTTCGGGAGAACTGTCATACACTCTGATTACCGATTTACTTACGATGAAGCTCAAGAAGTAATTGAGAAAAAGGAAGGCAATATGGCCGAGTATGTTCTTCCGGCGCATCAACTTGCCCAAATTTTACGTAAGCAAAGAATGGATAATCATGCTATTAACTTTGAAACCGAAGAAGTTAAATTTATTCTCGATGAAAAAGGAAAACCTGTCGGCGTCTATCTTAAAGAAAGTAAAGAAGCGAACTTCCTGATAGAAGAATTTATGTTGCTCGCCAATAAAAAAGTGGCGGAAAAAATTGGCAAGAAAACCCAACGACAACCCGAACCCAAAACATTTGTCTATCGTATTCATGATGAACCTATTAGTGATAAATTGGAGAAATTTAAACTTTTTGCCAAAAAATTGGGCTATGATATAAAAACAGGTTCACGTAAAGCCCTTGCAACTTCTTTTAATCAATTATTCGACGAAACTAAAAATAAGGCAGAATATAATATGATCAACCAATTGACAATCAGGTTAATGGCCAGAGCAGTCTATTCTACGGAAAATATTGGTCATTACGGATTGGCCTTTCCTTTTTATACCCATTTTACTTCCCCAATTCGACGCTATCCCGACCTGATGGTACATCGCCTTCTTGATGCGTATCTTAATAATAAACCCTCCGTTGATAAAGAAGAATATGAATCTTATTGTAAACATTCTTCACAAATGGAACAAAAAGCTACAGAAGCTGAGAGAAGTTCTATAAAATATAAACAAGCAGAATATCTTGCAGATAAAATCGGCCAACAATTTGAAGCCACAGTTACCGGTATCGCAAAATGGGGTGTCTATGCCGAACTGAAAGAGTCTAAATGTGAAGGACTTATCCCGATGAGAAAATTAGATGATGACTTTTACTATATTGATGAAGATAATTATACCCTTGTAGGATTGCATAAAGGTTATTCTATCCGCATTGGCGATTCAATTATGATTAAAGTGGCCGAAGTGGATATTTTAAAGAAACAGATGAATTTTGAATTGATGAAAAATAAGTAAAAGAAAATCAAGTATATATAATTATTATTTTATTTTTTTAATATTAAATTAAGTCTTTCTTAAGAAAATATTGTATATTTGCATCCTAATTGGTATTAATATTCAAACGATGAAGAAATTAACACTCAATGGGATAGTGATGGTATGCTGTCTGTTTTCGATGATAACATCGGCACAAGTTCCCGAAACAATGTCTTATCAAGCGGTAGTGAGAGATGCAGAAGGTCATTTGCGATCTAATCAGCTTATTGTAATGAAAATTAGAATTTTGCAAGGAGATTATAGTGGAACGTGTGTCTATGAAGAAGTTCACGAACAGATGACAAATATTATGGGATTATTGACTTGTGAGATTGGAAATGGAGTTGTGTTAAATGGGAATTTGGGAAATATTGATTGGGCAGCATCTCCCTATTTCATTGAAACTTCATTTCGTACACCCGAAGATCTTGATTATGCTCAAATTTCATCCCATAGAATAACAAGTGTTCCTTATGCGCTGTATGCAAAAAGAGTGGAAAACGGCTTTAGTGGTGATTATAATGATTTAACTAATACCCCTGCTATTTCGGATTCGGTGAGACACTATTTAATTTATGAAGATATTATTCCACTTATTAATAGGTGGCAGAATCTGCAAGACAGCATAGAACAGAATGAGCATTTTCTTCAAGCAGCCGACGGAGCTCTTATGGTTTACCAAAGGAGAGGATGGGATACCTTAGCAATAGGTTCTGAAGGAGCTTATTTGTCTGTTGTTAATGGAATCCCAACGTGGAAAAAAGCTATTCCGGAAATAACGACAATTCCTCA
>JAKIZI010000069.1 GCA_022708105.1 Bacteroidota bacterium | reverse complement strand
GTTTGAATTTTCTGCCCTAAAAGTCGGACCAAAAGTATAAACCTTGGAAAATGCCATTGCAAAACTCTCAGCTTCCAATTGTCCGCTTACAGTTAAACCTGTT
Organism: Bacteroidota bacterium; assembly: GCA_022708105.1. Taxonomy (GTDB): domain Bacteria; phylum Bacteroidota; class Bacteroidia; order Bacteroidales; family WCHB1-69; genus DUOL01. Next base: position 5,346 of record JAKIZI010000069.1, on the reverse strand, counting down.
TCTTTCCCAAAAAAATCTTTTGAATAATCGATCTTGCTATCTTGTTTTGGAATGTTGTTCAAATCCATAGCAGTAACATGAAACATCTCTCCAGCTCCTTCGCAATCGCTTCCAGTAATAATTGGAGTATGCACATAAACAAAATCTCTTTCCGCAAAAAATTTATGAATTGCCTGAGCAGCTAATGATCTCACTTTAAATACTGCCGAAAATGTATTTGATCTTGGCCTTAAATGGGAAATTGTTCTTAAATATTCAAAACTATGGCCTTTCTTCTGCAAAGGATATTCAGGATCCGATTCTCCGATTATTTCGATTTCCTCAGCCTTAAGTTCAAATTCTTGTCCAGCTCCCAATGATTTCACCAACAATCCTTTAACGCAAATCGATGTGCCTATTGGCAATTTTTCTATTTCTAAAAAATTTTCTAATGTATTCTCAAAGACAATTTGAATTCCTTTAAATACCGTCCCATCGTTTAATTCTATAAAGCCAATTCCTTTTGACGATCTAATATTTTTTATCCATCCGCAGACAGCCAATTTTCCATCTAATAGGCTTTTATAATCACTTATTATCTTTTTTATCTCTATTTTATCCATATTGTCTTATGGGAAAATTATAGGCTAACAAAATGATTTTTACAAGAAAAAAAGCTGGCTAATGCCAGCTTTTTTATCAGATACATTCTCCTTTTATCCAATATTTAATTCCATTAGAACAAGCTCCGCATCCGTTGCCATATGTCTTATTATCATCTCCGCATACTGGATCATATTGCATCGTGCAAATTTTAGCTTCGTTTTCTTTAGCAGTGCAGAAATGCTTTTCTTTCAAAACTCCTTTTTGCATGATGAAAAATTTTGTTGCTAATTGAGTTGGAGGATTGCCCATCGGCTCAGAAATTCCATGTTCCAGATAATCGACAACAATCATATCATCTCTTGTCGCCAAACTTTTTACATCAATCCTATCCCCTAAAAATATAGTATTTGCGCCTAAATATTTTTCTTTTCCGTTAAAATCATTGCTGAGCGCTGCTGCAATATAATAAAATACTCCGCTTCCTTGAGAATTATCAACCAAAATCAAAATTGCATCTTTTCTGCCATCTTTATCCAAATCCTGAAAAACTGGATTGCCGGATACGGATATGTTTGACTTCCCCGCTACATCTTGTTTTTCAGCTTTTCCGTCTATTAAAGTAATTTTTTGCCCATTAAAATCGTAAACAGCATTTAAAGGATCTATCCCATACTTTTCTTCTTGATTAGAATCTTTTTTCTCTTCTTGAATATTTACTGTAATATTTACGCGCTCAGGTTTAATCTGAGGCTTGAATTCAAAAAAATACCAAGTAAGAAATAATAGAATCAGAGCTAAACTGATGATTATTATTTTTTTCATATTTATTTTTTTAAATTATTTTTTATTTGTTCGTACCAATTATCATCAATTCCCATTTCTGCGCAAAATTCTTTTTCTTGGCAGGAAATTGAGCTACATTCAGGGCAAGGCGGGCAGACAACGCATGATTCTGGACAATTATCCAAATTAAAAGAAGAACATGCTGGCCCTCCAACTTCAGGAATTTCTTTATTCCAATAATTTTTATTAAAAAAATAAATAGTCAACGCAACAATAATTATCAATATTAAAATCAATATATCTCTTTTCTTCATATATCTTAATTATACATCGCAAAAGAAAAAAATAAAAAGCGGATATTATTCATCCGCTTTTTTATTATTTACTTGATCAAATTTATTCATAGCTTTTCTAATATCATCACCAAACATCCGCCAATCGCGTGAAATACATTCTTCATCAGATCCAAACCAATGCGCATACCTGTTTGAATAGAAAGGATATAGTCCAAAACTAAAAACTATTCCAATCCCTTCTCCTAAATATGCCATCCCTTTTGCAAAAGCTAAAAAGATTCTTTTAATCACTTCTCACCTCCAATTGTAAAGAATACTATTGAAGAATTATATAAGATACAATCCTTGTCTGCTTCTAAACACAAATCCATATCTGATGATAAAAATATACAACAATTAAGGGCTTATTACAATGTTCATCCGGAGTGGTTCGAGACGCCTGAGTCGAAATCGGTTAAGGGTAAAAATGAGGTAGAGTATTTGATTAAATAGTTTTCAAAATTTGTCTATTAAACTCATTATCAAAATCTGTTTTTGTCCTCTCGTTGAATAACGGCAAACCAATCAAACGAAACCCCTTATTTTGGATGGCAGGGATTTACCCATTCGCTTCGCTACTGGGTATAAACTTCTCATCCCTCTCTTTCATATAAAATAAATCCCCTGTTTTTTGAACAAGGGATTTATTTTATGCGGAGAGGCAGGGTATCCTACGCCTTATGCTTCGGACTACCTTTTCTTCCACTTCCAAAATCATTCTCTAAAGCTACTGAAACAAGTCTTTTATAGGCAAATGATTTTCCAGATCCATTCTTTAAATATTGTTCAAAATCTCTCGCTTGTTTTTCTGTTTCAAAAGCTCCGTACCATACAAGTTTCCAAGGCATATGTGGTTTTGTAGATCGTACTTTCCCATCATTATGTAATTTAAATCTAATCTTTAAATCATTCGTTGAGCCAAAATAAAATATGTGAGATTTTGAACTTAATAAAATATATGCATAGTGCATAAAATTCTTGCCTGCAATTCCGTAGCTTTAGCGAAGGATTGCGGTGTCGATGTCCGCAATTTCGAACTTACGCTCTCGACACTTAAACCTATTATACGACAATTTCGCCAATTATTCAAGGAAAATCCAGCCTGGTTTGAGGTCCCGGCTTTCGCTGTAAAACCTTATTAAATTTTGGCTTGAAATAAATCGCTCAATATTGGTCTTTTTCGATCAGGTTTTTCTCTTTAAGATATCGACTGACTGCATACCAAATTGAGTTTATTACTGGTATTAATAACGCCCAACGAGGGTCTTTTTCTACCCATGCGATTACAATCGGCAGTATCGAAGAAATTCCAGAGTAAAAAAAGACGATTATCAGGTGCTTAATGGCTTCTTGGGTTGGTTGTCTCATAGACCTTTTAGAATGTTTAATGCTTGCTCAATATGTTCAATCGCCTTGGCAACGTCAGGCGATTTTTTGACCTCACTTTTTTCCTGTCTGAACTTGGAGATCCACTCCATTAAGTGATCTCCCGGGCAGGCAGTGGCCGCTTTCGGGACTTCACGGTGGCCAAGCACATTATTGATGTTGATGTTGTATTTTTCCATTAGCTTCAATAATAAATCATGCAAGGATTGCAGTTGCTCGTAGGTCGGGAATTCGTTCATAAAATTCCCGGTCAAACAAATGCCCAGTGATTTATAATTCATGCTTGAGGCACTGGCGTGAGCTCCCACTGTGTCCTCTGATCGTCCCGGCCAGACCTTGCCATCGGCGGTTATAAAATAATGGTAGCCGATGTCGCCCCAACCCTTTGAGACATGGTATCTTTTGACGGCTTCAAAAGTTGTTGTGTCTCTGGCGGTGGCGGTGTGGTGGACTATCAGATATTGAATGTTTTCTGGTTTAAGACCCATATTTGCTTAGTGTTACTAATAAATTTATTAAGGCGGTTATTAACCCGCCAATTGACGCCGAGGCAACCAGCCAAAAAAATCTTTTTAGCCAAGCCACGTCGTTTTTGACCGACCCCATTTCAGAATTGATAATCTCAATATGTTTGTCGATATTATCAAGTCTCTTATCCTGCATTTTATTTTGATATGTTTCCTCGTTCATACTTTATTGTTTAGGCACATAAGGACGCGAATAGGTTTTAAGCAGACCTTCGCTTTCAAGCAGTCGTTCCAGCTTGTCTCTAAATTCACGATCCCTCCAGAATTTTTCTTTTTCAATATCGACCTCCCTTATTTTTACTCCCATTAATCCATACAGGGCCTTGGTGATTGCTGTCATTCTGTCATCAGTTGTTTTCCCGGCCGTCACATATAATCTGCCGATCATGGTATTGAGAAAATGCATCTTATAAGGATCAGCTCTGAATGTCTGCCCGCCCCCAGCTTTCGGAAATGATTTAACCTCCAGCCATTGTTTTAATCCCGGGATTTTATCGACAAATGGATAGACCCAATTAACCTCCTCAATCGGTCGGCCGAAGAACAGGTTTCGGCCGGTTGTCGCTTCGATCGGGTATTTAAGCAACGGTGATATTTCGCTCAAAAGCCCTTCGGCGGTCCGTTGAAAACTTCCTCTCGATAATTTATTGAGATCCTCCAACGGCAATCCCAGTCCGTAGATATATTCTGGCAAACCTTTTGTTTTTCCCGGCAGTCTGATCGGCAATCCCTCCTGCATATAATCTGGCAGGAATTTCATTTCCTCTTTATTTTCGTCACCGCTCAATTTTTTGACCGCTTTGCCAATGCCGGCGTATTTGCCTGGTTGTTTTATAATTTGCTCTATTTGCAGAGGCATATTACCTCGTGTCCAGCGATAAAACGGAATCAGTCGTCTCATTACGTCTTTTTCAAAAGTGGTCAGCCCCTCGGGGGCATAGTCAAAATGAAATCTAAAGACCCACTTGGTCGCTTCCTCTGGGGTATCGCCTTTGATGAGACGTTCTATAAACAAGGGCAATCTCAATCTATCCTCGACAAATTCCATCGTGTTTTTTGGTATGTCAAAAAATTTGGAAGTGATTCCTTTCTGTAGGTCTTTTTCCACTTCTTTCATCACGTCGAGGTATCCCGGTTGGCCGGTCGCTCCCATTTTTACGGCCATGTCTTTTATCTCTTTATAGGAATACTTGGTGCCTAGCTTAGTTGTGATTGATCCAGTTTTACCGTTGGCCACGTCATTGGCTTGGATATAACGCATCGGACTTTTTACGCCGGCAAGCCAATTGTTAAACATGCCTCCCATAAAGTTACGGCTGTGGAATGATGGAAACCAGCCAGTAACGGACCCTTTCCAGAAAGCCAATGTTTTGTCGTAGAGCTTCAAAAAGTGTTTGGTGGTTTCCTCATTAGTGAGGAATTGATAGGTATCGTCAACATGCTTGACGATCGGTTTCGGCAATAAAATTCCTTTGAGCTGAGGGACCGAGCTCTCAACATAATCAACACCAGCGTGATAAAGAGGCTTAGCCACTTCTTTAATATAAGCCTTGCCGGTCACTGGGTTAGTGACAGTTTTGTTTACCACTTGAGCCGGCTTGCCGAATTCACGGCCAACATCCGTCAAAAAGTCGTAGGTTCTAATCGCTTTTATGTTTTCTGATTTACGGGCGGCAAATGCTTTGAATGCATCCTCCTCGAACAGTTTGACGCCGTGGAATTTTTTAAAG
>JAKIZI010000068.1 GCA_022708105.1 Bacteroidota bacterium | reverse complement strand
GTTGCTCTGCGTGATGGAACCGCCACCACGTACACGGATGCGCATCTCAGCATCTGGCGAACCCTCCGTGGTGATAACCTGCACACCGGCCATCTTGCCGGTGATCGCCTCCAAGGCAGAGGCAACCGGCACGGCGGCCAGTGTCTCGGCATTTACAGACGATACCGAGCCGGTGAGGTCTCGTTTTCTCATGGTGCCGTAACCGATCACCACCACCTCATCCAGGTTGGAGACATCTTCTTCCATGGTAATATCTACGACGTTACCGATGATGGGGACTTCCACCTCTTTCATACCGATGTAGGTTGCAACTAATGTATTGGCCGATGCTGGAACAACAAGAGTATAGTTGCCATTTATATCTGTGGCTGTACCAATTGTTGTATTCTTCACTCTCACATTGGCCCCGATGACAGGCTCGCCTGATGTGTCTTTCACTACTCCTCTGATTGTTCTCTCTTGGGCAGTTATTATCAACGTACAGAGAACGAATAGCAGAGTGAATAGTAGTTTTAGTTTTACTCTTTTTGAATTGCTCATGTTAATTACATTTAAAAATTAAATAATAAAAATAATTTCAAGTGTTTTAACAGATATTTCAGCAATATCTGTCTAATTCCTGATTAAGAAAATTTTCCATAACAAGACTGCTTAAATAGATCTCCAAATTGGCGTATCCTTCTTTGCTTAAATTGGTCTCATTCCCGTCTGATTGATCAAAAGGATTAAGATTGTTCATTAATTCCCATTTATCGGGCATGCCGTCTCCATCGGAATCAATTATAGAATAATCCTTTGAATTATCGTCGCTTAATTCAGGCCAGGCAGAGACAGCACCATACGGTTTTACATCATCTTGTGAGTCTATAAGTCCCGGATAATTCACTGCGTCCAAAGATCTGCTTCCCAAATATGAAGCTGTGCCGTTTCTCACTTCTTCTACAATATGGGTGTCGATATTATCCCAAAACCTGGAACAGCCGGCATAAGCAAGAACCAGTTCATATGCCTTTTGCCCAGAATGAGTAGCAACGATATCGGTTTCCAATGGTACAGAGAGGCGAATATCCTTTTTTACCTGCTCCGTAAAAGTATTATCATTGTTCTCGCCGTCAATCTGCTCATAAATACCTTTTGTCCAATTATCATTCGTAACCTCCTCATTCCCCTTGATAACATTTCCATCTACATAAAATCTGCCCCAGATATGCTCCCTCGGTTTCCAGTCATTTGGCTTGCCATCCTTACCGGTACAATATTCAGTGGTACGCACACCAATTGCTGCAATTCGATAGCTGATCTTATTTTTAGGAGTTGCCGGTCCGGGTTTGTAATAATTATTCACAATATTGACTTTCATCCCTTCGCCCCCGTAACACCCCGCTCCTGCCCAATTATAAAATACATTGTTTCTCATATCCACATATTCTTTCTAAATTATGTTTTTGTTTCCTTCTTTATCAGATTCTTTTGTTTAAAGTCTAAGGCCGTTCCACTATCTCAAAACAAAATACATTTCAATTTCAAGGTAAAATGTCAATTGACAAATTAATAAAATTATGGCATGATTATTAAAAAATAATATGCAATATTAGGTTAATTAGATTATTACTTAAGGGGTATTTTTGGTTTTTAAGGGGTGTCAAATTGCTTTAAATTTTGAAAAATTGATATTGAAAAAATAATTACGATTATATTTGTAGTATAATTTTTAGTTATTGCTTTTTTCATTGTTAGAGGATTCATCGGTATTTTTTTGATAAAAAGCAAAAGGGGATGCAAATAAAATGGGATTGAATGCAAAAATAATATATTGGACTTTCTGCCTTAGTGTCGTCGTGCACATATTTATCAGTAAAGCCATTGCTCAACCGGAATGCTATTTCGAGCACTTTGGCGTAGAAGATGGACTGCCACAACATACCGTCATGGATATCCTTCAGGATAAAAAAGGCTTTATGTGGTTTGCTACTTGGAATGGGTTATGCAAATTTGATGGATACAAATTTGTAACTTACCGACTTTCTCCCGATATAAATCCGGAAGGGAAAAGCAATCGATTCGATCAAATTTCAGAAGATCAATACAATAACATTTGGGTGCTTTCTTATGACGATCAGGCATATTTATTTAATCCTCAAACCGAACTTTTCACAGGTGTTCAATCACTGGAATACTACAATAGCAGGCCTTTTTATACGACCAAAATACTACACACTAAAAGTGGAAAGACATGGCTAATTTCCGAAGAAAATGGATGTATTTGCGTGAACGATTCTATTTTTGGGGCCGACATCTTTACGATCGAAAATCACAATCTGACTGACAATTTCGTAACAACGGTTTACGAAGACAAATCGCACAATGCATGGATTCTCACTCGGAGTGGAATAACTTTTTTGTCGCCTGATCACAGACGAAGAATTATATACTTTAATCCTGTATCTGAAACACCATACAAAAAAACTCTGCCATTTTTTTGCGGTCATGAATTCGGTGGCGAAATTTGGTTCGGTTCGTCCGAAGGCTCTATCTGGAAATTCAATATCGATAAAAAAACATTTACTGAACTGAGAACAGATGTGTTATCGAATATCGTTGCTATTAAAAAAATTTCTTCCGAAAAAATCCTTATCATTTCCGAAAATGATGGATTCATGATATACAACACCTTTGACGCAAGCATCGATAAATATAATTCTCGAACGCTTGCCAACATGGAATCCGACCAAATTCTGAATTCTTATATCGATAAATCGAACAATGTATGGTTGGAAACAAATCGGTTGGGAGTTTCTAAATTTAATCCCTACACAAAAAAAATGACTCATTTTACCCCTTTAATCGAAAGTACCGAATCCAATGTTTTCCCGCCTAATTTTTTTATCTTCGAAGATAAGGAGGACCGCTTATGGGTGCATCCACGCGGAGGAGGTTTTTCCATCTACGATAGTACAAACGATCGATTAATCCCATTTTACGATGAGCCATTCTCATCTAACTGGATGTTTTCCAATATGTTGCATTCTGCATATTCAGATAAGCAAGGCAATCTGTGGCTTGCCACGCGATCTTATGGATTAGAGAAGGCCATCTTTTATGATCCGAATTTCAAAAATATACTTGTAAACGAAAATGTACACTCTGCCGTCAATAATGATGTTAGACCGATTTTTCAGGATTCGGGAAAAAATATTTGGATTGCAACAAAAGATGAAAAGATACACATATACGACGAGAATTTGATAAAAAAGGGAATATTAACCCAAGAGGGAACCATAGGAAAAGGTCAGTCACTCGAGGGAAGCGCTTACTGCATCATCGAAGACTCAAAAAAAAATATCTGGATCGGGACGAAAGGTAGAGGTGTTTATAAACTCACTCGAAAATCAAACTCTAACTCATTCGAAATTCATCATTTATTCCATCGCGAAGATGATATCTACTCCTTATCGAATGATAACATCTATTCCATTTTCGAGGATCGAAAAGGAAACATTTGGGTGGGAACTTATGGTGGCGGATTAAATTTGATTCCCGAAGGGAAAGAAAATTCCGAAATAATCAACACCAATAATCGTCTCAAAAATTATCCCGCAAAACAGGGAGCACAGGTGAGAATCATTGCATCCGACAAAAACGGGAATCTTTGCGTAGGAACAACTTTTGGTTTTATCATGTTTAAAGAACAATTCGATATGCCGGAACATATCGAGTTTCATGTTTTCAGGAAAAATTTTGATCCCGGTTCGATAGGTGCAAATGATATTTTAGACATCTGCACAACCCGATCCGGAAATACTTACATTGCCACTTTTGGAGGCGGAATCAGTAAAATCGAGAAAACCGATGCACAGGGTTTTCCCGTCTCTTTCAAAACTTATAGCACCACAAACGGACTTCCATCCGACATTATTCTGTCACTGTTGGAAGATTTGGACGGTAATCTGTGGATAGCAACCGAGGAAAATCTGACAAAATTTACTCCAAAAAAAGAAACTTTCGAAAATTTTAGCGAAATAAAACGCTTGATGAAGAAAAACAGTTTTTCGGAATGCTCACGTTTTCGAATTAACGATGGAAACATGTTGTTCGGATTTTCACATGGAATAGTGGTTTTCGATCCTCAAAATATTAATATCAATACTTTTAAGCCTTATTTGGCACTGACTCAATTAAAGGTTTTTAACAGACAAGTTCCCGTATCCGAAAAAGGTGTTTTACAAAAAAATATCAATTATGTGAATCACCTGACGCTGAAACACAATCAAAATTTTTTCAGCATCGAATTTGCAGCATTGGATTACATAGATCCCAACAACATCCTCTACGCATATAAACTTGACGGGTTCGATAAAGATTGGATTTTTAGCGGGAGCAACAGGATTGCCAATTACACCAATCTATCAAAAGGAAAATACACGTTTCGCGTGAAATCAACAAATAGTGAACGAGTATGGGTGGACAACGAACGCATACTCAACATAGAAGTTTTGCCTCCTTTTTGGGATACTTCCTTAGCCCATTTCATATACATTATGCTATCTTTCATTTTGATGTATGTATTATTCAAATTACTGCATACTTTCTATGAAATGCGTAACAAAATTATTTTGGAACAAAGAGAATCTGAAATAAAAACTTCGTTTTTCACCAATATCTCGCATGAAATCAGAACTCCATTGACGATGATTGTTTCACCCATTGAAAGCATCATCCAAAATGAAAGCACACCCGAAACTATCAAAAAACAACTCAAATTAGTTTCTAAAAACGCAAGTCGTCTTCTTAATATGGTAAATCAAATACTTGATTTTCAGAAAATAGAACAATCCAACACGCTCAGCATTACAAATATAGAAATTGGGCCATATGTAGAAAATATTTTCAACAATTACCAAAATAACGCCGAATTACAAAACATCTACTATTCCTTCGAAAACAAAGTCGGATCGGAAACTATATGGGCTGATCCCGAAGCCATCGAAAAGATTATCGTGAATCTGCTATCCAATGCCTTTAAATATACGCCAAACGGAAACTCAATACAGGTATTGGTTTTCGATCAAGGCGACAAAATCGCTGTTCGAATAAAAGACACCGGGCAAGGAATCGAAAAAGAGAAACTCTCGCGCATATTTAAACGTTTTGAATCTTTCAACGACGACAAAAGTAAACCAAGCACAGGCATTGGGCTTTCCATCGTGAAGGAGTTAGCAGACAAACATCGCGCAGAAATCCTTGTGGAAAGCGAAAAGAATAGAGGAACGACCTTTACCATTCTGTTTCGCAAAGGAATATCACATTTTGATTCGGATGTCCAAGTAAAAAATACTGAAGAAATATCGAAAGAAAGCAGAGAATGGACTATGACAAACGAAAGTCCGATTAACGGCGAAACCGCCTCGCAGGAAAAACCTGTAATACTCGTCGTTGAAGACGACGACGATTTACGACAGTTCATAAAATC
>JAKIZI010000067.1 GCA_022708105.1 Bacteroidota bacterium | reverse complement strand
CAAATGCACTAATGGTTATTTATATTTTATTTTGATGTTGTCAATCCCCGGAGAATATTTTTGTCTAATTAAATAGCTGCTAACTTAGAGTTAGCTGCTATTTCTACAGGTTACACACTACTTTCTTTCCAGTATTTCCATAAACTCATCACCCGTTATGGTTTCTTTTTCAATCAAATATTTGGAAAGTTCATGCATTTTGGCCTCGTTATCCTTAATGATTTTTTTCGCCTTTTCGTGAGCCTTCTTCACAATAGAAAGCACCACTTCATCCACCTGAGCTGCAGTATTTGCCGAGCAAGTCAAGGAAGTATCGCTGCCTAAATAGGGATTATTTACCGTTTCCAGTGCCACCATATCAAACTCGTCGCTCATCCCGTAGCGAGTTATCATGGCACGAGCAATTTTTGTAGCCTGCTCAATATCGTTGGATGCGCCTGTAGTAATTCGGTTGAAAATCACCTCTTCAGCGGCACGTCCTCCCGTCAATGTTGCGATTCTATTTTCTAAGTCTTCTTTGCTGTATAAGTTGCGTTCGCCAGAGTCAACCTGCATGGTGTAGCCCAATGCGCCCGATGTACGCGGAATAATGGTGATTTTATGTACCGGTGCCGAATGTGTCTGCATCGCGGCAACCATAGCGTGACCGATTTCGTGATAAGCGATTACCTGTTTTTCCTCGTCGGAAATCACTTTCCCTTTTCGTTGCGCTCCGGCAATCACCGTTTCGATGCTCTCTTCCAAATCGGCAGTGCTTACGCTGGTTCTGTTTTGTCTTACAGCTCTCAGAGCGGCTTCATTCACGATATTGGCTATTTCCGCACCCGATGCTCCCGAAGTAGCTCGTGCAATCAGATCCGAATCAATCTCTACGTGTTTTACTTTTTTCAGATGCACTTCCAAAATGGCTTTTCGTCCTTCAAGATCGGGAAGTTCCATTTGCACACGGCGGTCAAACCTTCCGGGACGAAGCAAGGCTTTATCAAGGCTTTCCGGACGATTGGTGGCAGCCAAAATAACCACACCTTTTTTCCCGTCAAAACCGTCCATTTCGGTAAGCAGTTGGTTCAATGTTTGTTCTCGCTCATCGTTGGAACTCATTCTGTCACGTTTTTTACCGATGGCATCAATCTCATCAATAAAGACAATACAAGGTGCTTTTTTATTGGCCTGACTGAACAGGTCGCGCACTTTGGCGGCACCCATTCCAACGAACATCTGAACAAATTCAGACCCTGAAAGCGCAAAGAAAGGTACTTTTGCTTCGCCTGCTACAGCTCTTGCTATCAAGGTTTTACCTGTTCCCGGAGGACCGACAAGCAGAACGCCTTTCGGCAAGGAAGCACCTATTTCGCTGTATTTCTTCGGGTTATGCAGAAAGTCCACAATTTCACTCAATGACTCTTTCGCCTCTTCCTGTCCTGCCACATCGGCAAAGGTGGTTTTTATTTCGTCTTCGGCATATATTTTCTCCTTATTTTTCCCGAAACTCATGTAATTTCCGCCTATTCTTCCGCCCATCGATTTCATGGCGCTTTTCCAAATAAAATAGAAAATCACTCCCGGAAGTACCCAGTAAAGCATGAAAGTTAAAATAGGCGAATTTTCACGGGGAATGGTTTCGGTAAATTCAATTTTTCCGTTTTCATTCGGACTTTCAGCCTCCAGCAGTCGATCCACTAAATTGGCATCATTCATTTTTCCGGTCTGATAAAGGGCATCTATAGGTTTACCTTGCTTATCCACACTACCATCGGGCGTGGTAAAATAGATTTTTTTACCGTCGATATTGACCTGTTTGATTAAGCCTGAATCAACTTTATTAATAAAGCTGCTGTAGGTGGTCGGGATAATTTTTTGCTTGAAAAGGTATGGAAAAACCAGCGAGTTAAGTATCAGCAATATCCCGAGTGTCCAAAGGAAACTACTCCAATTGAAATTGGGGGATTGAGATAAATTATCATTTTGTTTATTACTCTTCATCGTATTCTAATTTGTTGTTATTTTATTTTCTAAATTTTTTTCGTCAGTCTATCATATTTTTTACAATTTGACAGAATTTCTTCGGTATCTGTTTCATTTAATTTTATTGTCGCAGCATGTTTTCCTATTTCCACCAATTTATCCTTATTGTCGAAATCAAACATATGAGTTTGTTCCAATCCGTGAACTTCTATAAGAATGTCACAAAGCTTACTGTCTTCCAATACATTGGAATTAGACATCATTTTGAATGTATGTTCAGCTACTGACTTCATAGTCAGTGGTTTAGTTAGTTTCTGCATTAGCGACACATTGCTTGCAATTACGTATCTGCATTGGTCACGAATGATGGATACAGGTAGATTTTTAAAAATTCCTCCATCGCAATAATATTTTCCGTCTATTTTTTGTGGTTCAAAAAGAATGGGTACGCTACATGAAGCAACCACCGCTTCTACCAAATTTTTTCCTTCGGAAAATGTATAAGTTGTAGAATTATGCATATCAGCTACAACTGCAACAAGAGGAATTTTAAGTTCTTCGAAAGATTTTGCCCGCAAGTGTTTACGAAGGAAATCTGAAATGCCGGTAGTTTTAAAAAATCCCGATGTTGGTTTGGTTACTTCTACCAATTGTTTGAAATACACATGTTCCGATATTTCTAAAATCTCTTCAGGAGAATATCCGTCGGCATATAAGACTCCGACAAGCGAACCCGCACTTGTTCCTGCAATTATTTGGGGTTTTATTCCATAAGCTTCCAAGGCACTTAATACGCCTAAATGAGCGAATCCACGTGCCCCTCCGCCACTTAGTGCATATCCTAAATTGTATGGATAAATAGGTAATTTCATATTTATAATTAATGAGTACATAATTAACACTATATGTGTTAATTATCTTTACCCATTATTCACATAAACTTGTCTGAAATTCACTATTTTGAGCATTTTAAAGTTGCTCTATATAAGGTGGGTGATAAATTGGTTTGCTTTTTGAAAAAATTGCTAAAGGATGATACTTCGGAGAAACCAAGCTTTTCTGAAATTTGACTGATGTTAAGGCTATAATCCCTTAACAACAATTTGGCATTGTCAGTAATTTTCTCATTGATAAAAAAGCCTGGTGACTTTCCGGTAGTCGCTTTAACTGCATGCATCAGATATTTGGGTGAGATATTCAATTGATCTGCAAAGTAGGCAGTTTTATGACTCATTTTTATAGGTTGGATAAGTAAATTTAGAAAAGCATCGGTAATCTTTTCATTCCTTGTTGAACGAATTTCGACTTTATTACTTTTGAGAAAAATTTCGGCTACCTCACAAATAGCAGCCAATAACAAATTGCGCAATGCTTCGAGCTGTAAATCAGAGCCTTTGGCTTCTCTTTTTCTGTAAATAAATTTATAAATATCGATAAGATTTTTCTGCTCTTCTTTTGTAAGTTTAGCGAGTGTATAATGATTTTTGGAAACTTGTCGAAAAGTATATATAAGTTGAGCATTAATGATATATTTTGACAAGAAATCACGTGCCACGAACATCAAAATGCCATTGTAATGTCTTCTTGAACGAACAATATGCACAATGGACGAAGGGAACGTAATAAGCAAGGTGGATGCTGTCAGATTGTAATCTACTTCATTGATACTGATGTCAATATCCCCATCAGTGCAAAGCATAATACTCAAATAGTTTTGCATATCGGCCGTTGAGTTTTCAATTATCGGAAATGCGCCGTGGCAGAAAAAAAAATCTTTCTCCTGCCAATCATAGCCAAGTTGTATTAAGGCTTCTTGAAATGTAAAATATGTTTTTTGTGGGGTATTAGTCATGAAGTGGCCTAATTGTTTCGGACAGTATTTTTTAATTTATTTCTTTTATTCGTTCTTTGACAAATATAATTAATTAGTTTCTTTGTTAAGCGGCATAATTCAGGCTTGAATGTGATAGTGTTTCAAAAAGTGTGTCTGTAGTATCCATGAGAAAAGGTCTTCAATTTTAGTTTTGCATTATGAGTAAAAAAATGTTAAACCAATACTTTTGTCTCAAGGAAAATTATTCAAGTCGGTAATTTTATTCCAAACTTTTTCTACTGGACACAATATTGTAACTTTTATATTTACAATTGCCATAATAGAGCTTTTCCTGTCAAATTCACCTATTTCTTCTTTTTAGATTTCGGAACAGGTAATTCATCAAATATTGCGTTAAATAATCCTTTCAAATAATCTTTATTATCAACATTATCAACCAACAGCATTTCTTTTGCACCCTCGTACGGCAATTCATATATTACGTCTTGCATATAATCTATTGCGGATTGCACAGGTTTTACAAGAAATCTATTATCATATATTCCACCTACAATTTTTCCTCTGTAATACAGAATATATTATTCTGCCATCATTGTTACGTAACTTATGTCATCCAAATCGGATAATTGTTCTAAAATAAAATCCAAATATTCTTTTCTTGATGCCATAATTTCTTATCATTTCGTTTTAAAAGTTGCAGTTTTTTCAATAAATTGTATGATTTCGCTGTTTAATTCTTCTGAATATTCCATGGGTAACGAATGAGTTGCATTTTTCCATAGTTTAGCGGTACGGTTAGATGCCGATTTCGAAGCACTTTTCTATCTAGTTACAACTACTTTCAATACGAGCCATGCTGTTCAAATACCCACTGCACCGGCAATTAACTATGTTGAGGTGGTGTGTTTATTTATCATTTTTTCTCAACACTGAATCTCAAAACAGTTTTCAATTTATCTGCGGAAACCTTTCTTGCGTCGCTAAGATAAATTTCCCGGTGAGTTTTTGATTTTCGACTATAATTTTCTTGTTCGGCAAAACTTTCCATAAGTTTAAAGCTTACAGGTTCATTGTCATAACTGCCTAAATGGAGCATTTGAATACAATCACCTTCTATTATTTCTTCAAATCTGACTTGTTCAAATAAAATATGTGGCTTCTTCTTTTTAGTCTGTTCGAGTATTTGCAAGGCAAAATCTTTGTCAACAAAGTCAGGTTGACGTATCATTAATTTAAAAACAAAATCATTCTTATTTATCGTCCCGTCAAATGATTTCCTGGCTTCATCATTTAAGTCCCAAACACCTTCAAGGGGATAAACGGTATAATCAAAATATCCTTTGGGTTCAATCCCTTTCCTGGGGCTCATTTTTATTCCATAAGACAGAGAATATAAAACCCCAATATATTCAGCAAAAAAATCATCATTGGGATTTCCGCTTCCCTCAATTGTGAAAAATTTAAATTTGGGAATACTAATCAATTCTGGCTTATTTTTCGGTAAGTAGAATTGTTTCTCGTTTTTTTTCCATTCGTGTTTCATCATAATATAATTTTGATTTTAATGGTATGATGCTTGTCCCGCTCAAGCGGGGGAACCCACATGTTTGAAAATTATATTCATACGTGTTTGTCCCGCCTAAGGCGGGATGTGGGTTTCATGTTTTTTCCTGATTAAGTGGATTACAATGAAAAATTCACTCGATACGTTACCATTGGCATAAATCCTTGTAGCAGCATCTCTGAATATGTACCTTTATTAAGGTCAAAGGATAGCCCATAAATATTTTTCCGATTTGTTACGTTTTGTAAGTCAATGGCCAATTCGTCTGTAAATCTTTTCCAATTTTTCCTGTAGCCTATTCGTAAGTCTGTTCTGAAATAATAACGTACTTGCAACTCATTTATACGGCTGTTATCGTACACTAATCTGTGTTGTTGTTTGCTCTCCTCCTCAAATACGGGTGTGTAGCGTGTACCGCCTGCCAATGAACTTTT
>JAKIZI010000066.1 GCA_022708105.1 Bacteroidota bacterium | reverse complement strand
GCTTTTTGTACCAAATAACTTTTCCAAAATAACGATCAGGTTCAAGTAATACAACAGCTTTTTTTGAAAGCATTATTGATGTTTTTGTTCTTTCATTTTCAAAATATTTATAGATCGTTTCAATAGGATTGTCATTAACAAAATATTTTATTGATCTAATTAAAATATCGACTTTTCGACCGTTGTATTTATCAAAATCAGGATGCCGACCAAATTTACTATTTTGATAATCCCAGTTTAAAAAAACACCTCTGTATGGAAGATGTTTGTGATTGTATTGGTAAAAAAACCAAATATCAAAATCTTTAATGCCGTTTGTTTTATCAAAATAATGCATTGCGGCACCCTGGCAAAGGGCTACACAAATTGGATTATTAATATCATACAAATCAAGCCACTTATTGCCTTTTGATGAGTAAAAGTATTTATGTAATACAGTTTTACTGTTATTTAATAACACGCGTAAATCGCTTTCATCAATTTGAGAATAATTACGCTCGGAAATCATAAATACCTGAGATAAAAATAGTATATGTATATGTTGCAAATGATTGCTGTAATATGTAAAGTTTTCGCGCTTATTGCATATAACGTTCCCAGCGTATCTAAAGTCCTGCGAAGCAGGATTTGGGCGAAGCGTAGCGAAGCCAGATACGCTCTGTTATCTGCTGTTTCGGCTGCATTCTTAAAAACGCTCCTTTATTTTCCCATCAATAGTATCTAAGAACGTTCTTATAGCAAGTTTCTTTCGATCATCGAACTGGTCAAAATCTGAAGAAGAGAATATCTTCCTTATTCGTGGTTCTACTTCTTTTAAGTCCACAAACTCTTCAACGCTCTTGAGATGAATTCGCCAAGGTTTTCTTCCAACATAATCTGACATACCGTTACTTGTAGATTTACTTAAGAAACTGGTAATGAAGTCAATCAAACCATCATCGTTTTTTATCATATTATTCACGAAGTTATTGATTTTGTCCCGTTTCCCCCAATCTTTCCACATGAAAAGAATAGAAGGTAAATGTCTGTGCTTTGCTAATCGTCCATCGTCAGCCCAACTTTCAATTTTGTTGCAAGCAAGTTTTTCCAATTCTTCAAGTTGCTCCGAATTTACAGTCAGCTTCTCTTCGGGCTCCGGGGTTTCTTTAGAACCATATTCGCCATGCTGCCGATCCTGTTCGCTTACCTCATAAACGATCGTATATAAGCTTCTTGTAGTTTTTTCTATAGCGCGTTTGAAAATATTGAATCTCCTTTCATGGCTATCAAAACGATGACTGAGTTTATAGAATAGATGGTGGAGCCTCATCGGTGTATCTGTTCCGAAAAAACCTGAATTGCCTTCGGGGAACAAATCACCTATATCCATCAGAACAGTAATAATGGGTTCTATATTTTCCTCTGGAATATCACTTCGAGTATAATCCTCTAACCGTTCAAGAAACCTTATTATTCTTCCATCTTCATTGATTTTTAAAAGGGCTTCAGCAAACGAATCAGGATTATTTCCTAGCGACAATATTGTCTCAATTTCTCTTTGGGAGATTTCTCCTTTTGGAAGAGAAAGCCTAAAGAATATGTCGAAAATATCAGGGCTACATATTCGGCAATCTCTTCTCCAACTATCCAACCAGTCGTAGCCATAGTTATTGTTGCTGTAGATGGATTCGAGCTTTGGAAATAGCCTTTTCAAGAAATCCTTTAATAATTCTTGAGGAGGTTCATTTACTCTGTTAATTATCTCATCACAACGTTTTTTGTCTTGCTCTTTTGTTACATCACTTCTTCTATAATCGGAATATACTCCCGAGAAAATATCTTTATTATCTCTTATTCCATAGTAGACTTCTGGGATGAAAACCTGAATTCCAGTAATAGCAAGAAAATCTATTGCATTTACCTCGCCCTTTACCATCTCAAAACTGAATCGTAATGAGTTAATATAACGTGTAACGTCTCTAATATTTCTAAAGAAATACTTAAGTCCGCTATGGTATATATCGCCCCAATAGGTTTGGTCCCATTTGTTCTCAGGTATGTCCTTGATTATTTCATCAAGTTGGCTCAACAATAAATACTCTACTTCCTGTTTAGAGATGAGCGGGATTTCGAAAGGTATCTGAACCACTTTTTCTAAATATTCTATGCCAGAACCCTCTTGCACCTTTTTCAATGCATTTATAACGACATTCTTATCAAAGGCAAGCAGGTATATTGTATTTTGAAAATCCCCTAAGGATTTGATTAACTGAAAAATTTGTCTGATTTCCGTATTATTGAGACGATCAATATCATCAATAACAACAATAATCTTATGAGGTTGTTTGCCTAACAATTCGTTGAGCTCTGCTCTTATAGCATTTAAATCGTTTGATTTAAGATCACCCCAACTTTTTGTAGCACTTCCAATATCTTTGAATACCTTAGAAAATATACTTGCAATAGGACCAACAGTTGGTATTAAGGCGAATGGTTCAAAAAATTTAGCATATGTTTCTAACCGTTCTCCTGCCTTTTTGGCATCACTTGCGTAATCGGGTCGTCTAAGCACTACTGATAGTTGTCTAAAAAATTGGGTAACAAGTTGGTTCTGGTCAGAATAATTCCAAGGGTTGAATCTTACAATAATGGGTCTCTCGTCATCAGTTTTATTTTTTGAAACAAGATCAATACGCTCTAAGGCCATGTTAATTATTGAAGTTTTTCCAGATCCCCATGCACCGAAAAGCCCAATTACGATACTATCTTTTTCTTTATAGCTAAGAATGGCATTCCCAAGCGATTGGGCAAATGGACGTCTGCCTAAAATATCCTCTTTATAAGATTTAATCGGTTGATCTGCTTTGAACATTCTATTTACCTCTTTTTTGCAGCCGAAATTGCGTATAACGTTTCATATACATAATAGGTTCGTATATACCTCTAATTTTGGGGTTGTAGACGAACCTGTTTTGTATATCCTTACTTTGGGTGAGATGCCAGAATTTCTGTATTTGCCAATTCATTTCAATCAACACATTCCTTCTTTGAGGTCGATGTTATCCAGTGGACTTTTGAACTTCTCAAGGCTTTTAGTGCTTACATGGGTATAAATCTCAGTTGTTTTGCTGTGAGCATGTCCCAATAATTCCTGTATGTATCTTAAATCGGTCCCGCTATCCTTCCTGCCCTTAGAACCATTAATATGCATAAGCATCAGTATTGCCTTGTGTTTAATAGTATCCACTGATGAAAGTATGCATCCCACTTCTTCTTTGCCTAATATTATAAAAATCCGTTTTTATCTTTTTGAATGTTAATCATTTCCCACTATATCTCGATTATATAAAAATTATCAAAAAGTCAAGATTTTATCCCGCTGTAGTGTAAATTCTTCAACTGTAGAATTTTTTTATCCCTGACAATCTATTAAGTCAAGTATCTTTTCTTTGTTTAGTATCTTTTCAATATTTGTTTAACCAATGTCTTTATTCCCATTAAAACTTTATGGAAGCCTCTTAGCCAATACATACACCCTTCACTCCAAAGTATCCCAACAAGCCGCTTTTTTCATATCACTTACAATGACCACATTGTGCTGTTGTCCAGCTCTTTATTGCCTGCTACTATATATTTAAATTCAAGGTTTGTTCCAAGCTGTTTCACAATGTTGTGTGATACCGCTACGCACAAATCCAGATTGTACTTATGATTTCCCCAATAATCCGTGCACGATTATCTGCTGGCAAATCATCCTTAAGGTCAATGAATATCCTGACTTTTTTCTAAAAAATCACCACCCTCAACGACATACCTAAAGAATAATATTAATGAGCGGATCATACTTTTTTTCTTGTAAATCAAACTTCATGGATTGTCTTTTCCCCTGCTCGTCAATGTACTGTGCTTCAAACACATCGCTTACAGCAGCACCTTTTTTTAACTCAACATAGCCATAGTCAATAAGTTGCCGCAAAAATGTTCTTATTATCCCAAACGACATTTTTTGAATATTAGTATCGCCATGATGCTCATGATCATACAATCCTAAATTCACATCTGCAATGGCATATTTTCCCAGCACCGCATCGATATTGATTCCTGTCTCAACGCCATACATCTGCCAGAAACACACCTTTGTAAAAAATTCCAGCGTACCAGCAACCTCACCGCTTAACGGGTAAGCCAATGTGCGCAAATCAAGCAAATCTTCATGAACTATCGCCGAAAATAACGGTTGTGCTACATATTTTTTAACCCTCCCCATCTCCCTCCAGAAACTTGCCTTGGCAAAATCAAATCCCTGCAACACCGCTCCTGCCAACCCTAACACAAAATGCAAGCCAAAATACTGTGGTATAACATCTGCATCTAAAAATACTATGATGGTATCCTGCAAAACAGGTTTGTAGTGAGTAATGATATGGTATAGCGCCCGACGCATATCAGCACCCTTTCCCTTTTCATTACCCATATCAGGTACCTGTACCGTATTGCACACAATAACAGTGGTTTTATCCGAAGCCTGTTTTGCTTTCAGCTCGGTGCTTTCTTCTTGATGTTCATCAACGCGCCGATGCGATAAAAATATTGCATCAACACATTTCAGTGTATCAATAAGGGAAATTTTTTGATAAATAAGCCCGGCTTCACGCTCGCCAAATGTTGAAAAGATAACAAAGATTCTTTTGCCCCTTTTGTTAGCCACAAGCTCATTGTCGTTGAATTGTGCAGCATCACGTTGATGTATTGTCATAATCACCTAAAAAATAGCAGTAATTTATAAATTTCTTAAATATTTGCAACTCATGCTATACTTTTTTCACTATATTATTAGTATGAGCGATAGCACAAGTAAAATTTAAGTTTAAGAGGTTACCTATGAAATCAACGAAAAGAATATATACAGTACATTGTCAACAACCATTAACCGATGAACAGATTTTACATCTGAAAAGCTTTTTAGGCATAGATGAAATTCAATATGCCAAATCAAGGCTTACAATAAAATACGATTTACAATTTATTGATAGAAAAAGCATTATGAAACATCTGAAACAGCTCCATATCACATTTAGATATTTTATAGTTCATCGAATGGCTAATGCCGTTGAAATATTTTCAGAAAAAAATGTCATTAAAAACCACCGGTTGATGACCTATAACAATTATTGAGCAGAATCCCATTGAAGTAGGAACAAAAATGTAAGGGATTGCCAGCATACATGCGTAATCCTGTCTTTAGTGACTCAACCGGTTTCACTTCATTTTCTATTGCATTATATGGATACTTTGATAATGCCCAGATAATTTTGGGCATAAAACTTTCCAAAAATAGGATACTGCGTCATTCAAATGAAGTAAAGTAATTGAAGAACCTCTTCCACACTGTCATTCTGAGGGACACAGTGGTTGGTTTATAGAGACCATGCCCCCTCCCCCCTTCCTCATTATTATTTTGAGGAACGCAGTCCCAAGAATCTCTGTTTTTAACGCCAGGGCTCGTTTCATGAGGTTTTAATGACATTTCATGAAGAGATTCTTTAGATTTTTATATAACTAAAATCCACCCAATATAATATTTTTATTGACAATAATAGTACTACATTATTGGCTATTTATATTTTTAAAATATAAATTAATAATAGTTACCAGGAGGAGCTACGATGTCTAAAAATATTCTTATTATTCCCTTATTTTTACTATTTACTTTATTTACTTTATCATCGTGTGTTACGGGTTTTAAAGTGACAGGCGATAAAAGTAATATTAAAGGACAAACCTTAGCCGTAATTGCCGGATTAAAAAATGAAGAAAGCTTTTTATTTGCACAGCATTTAACAGAAGAACTTCAAAAAAACAGTAACTTTAAAGTTTTATCTCAGGAACAGATAAAAAGCAAACTAGGATATTACCCTATAAACATACAGGGACCATACGACAATTTTTCCATTGATGAAATAATGGAAGATTATAGCATTACTGATTTAGCTAAGATTAAAGAAATCCAGAATAAACTTGGCGTGGATAATATACTAATTATCTGGGCACCCATTCATC
>JAKIZI010000065.1:296-6129 GCA_022708105.1 Bacteroidota bacterium | reverse complement strand
TGATATATTTGTGTTCAAAGGTTGCCATCATATCCAATGACTGTTGGCTGACGAAGCGCTCACTTTGCAAAGCGTCCAGAAATTTCAGTAAATCTTCAGCCGTAATGGACAATCCGCCGCCTGAAAAGTCGGCGCTGATGCTGCGAAACAGATGCACATCGACCCCGTTGATATACAAAGGCGCCAATGCCTCCTGGTCGAAGCCGTCGCTGTAGAAACACAAATGCGTCTCCCGCATATCTGCCGGGTCAAAAATATAGGTCTGCAGCGCCTCGTGAAACGGCATCCCGTAGATTTCTTCAATAATGAGCCCCAGGAGGATATAGCCGGTGTCGGAATACAAAAACTTCTCCCCGGGCTTGCCGACGGCATTTTGGTTGTCGCGCGTGTAGGCGATAAGTTCTAACGGCGTCCACAAGGTATCGGGATTGTTGATCATATCCGTGGTAAATGTGGAGCCGTCAAAGGTCTCGCTTTCGTAATAGTCGTTCACACCGGAGGTATGACCGAGCAGGTGTCGGACAGTCACCTGATCCTGATAGTCGGTATCCTGATAAACAAACAGTCCGTTTAATAGCTCATGTCCTAAAATACTGCTGATCGGTGTATTGAGCGCAAGTTTTCCCTGATCGATAGCCATAAAAATCAGCGTGGACGTCATCAGTTTACCTGCGCTGGCACTATGGAACCGTTGATTTGGCACGGTGCTCGAAAATGAATAATGAATCCCCGATGCAGGCACGTTCATGGCAAACTGCAAGGTCTTGGTCTTTTTGGCATGCTCCGTCAATAATGCCTCAATTCTTTCTGTCGGCGTTAAATGAGCGTTCTCAGCCGCTTTTTTCCTCTGCATTGCGAATAAGACCACGGCGAGCGCGACCACAGCCAAAACCGCGATGAGTAAGACACGGTACACTTTTTTCTTTTTCATCAAATTTCCTCAATTCTTAAATTCTTTTTATTCTTTTGTGTAGCCATGCGATGCCCGCCCGTTCCGGGGAGACCCATGACGATATATCTATCAGATACGTACAGGATTTTAACCTATCTATTAGATATGTCAAATGAGTGTCTAAGGTATAAAAATGAGAACTACAATAAATCCGCGAATTTATGGAAGCTCTGAAACCCTTTTTGTTTCTGTGTTTTATCCCTTGGAGGGGCAGACACGGGGGTCTGCCCCTCCCCGGCAGCGCTTGATTTCCCAAAGAACCGCATGTGGTAAAAGCTGAGATTGCCTGCCTTTGCATATGTGCAAGTATGGGGTTGTGCGGTTATACGCTATATTTTGCGTACCCCTAAACGCACAACCTGCTTGTAATTTACATCGAGGATTTTTGCTTTTATGGTGTTTTTTGCGTAGCACCCAACATATAAGTAGGAATTATTTAAAGAGCTAATCGAAGTATTTTTTATATCGGACAAAGTCAGGATGATCAAGAACATCAAGTTTATTATCCGTATTTAGTTTGACTAAATTCCTGCAAAGTTCAATTCTGTGTAGCATTGGGCTTACCACATTGTGTGTTTGTAACAAGTAAGTTTGAATATCTCTTTTTGATACGGGTATTTTATACCCATCTGGTGAACTTGCTAATATCACACCAGAATCACGGAGTGGAGCTATAATTCTACGATATAAATAATTATTAGTAATTCTTTTTCCAGGATAGTTTTCAAGGTTTTTAATTAATTGGGCAGATGAAACAAATTTTGTTGAGTTTATATTTAATACATAAAAAATCAAAATTATTAGAACTTCTCTCTGTAATTGTTTTTCCTGAGATTTATCACTCTGAAATTCATCGATGAAATTGTTGGCCGTATGTAATGATAATCTAAATATAGATTTGTCAAAATCAACTTGGTCTGAAGATGGTGTATAGAACGGTTCATTGATTTTAGGGAAATTTTCAAGCCTCATTATTTTTCCCTTTAACAATTGAATATAGTTATAAGACTCTGTTCCGTTCAACGTTCTGCTTATTGATCCCGCAATAAAATCAGCGAGTTGAATAAGTATAGAATCTTTACTATCAATAAAATCGAAATCGTATTCATTAAAAAGATTTAAAGTTGGACGATGGTTTTCTACATATTTGCGAAAAGAAATTTGAAACTCCGTTCTTCCCGTCTGATCTTCAATAATTTTAAGCTTAGGATATGCTTGATACATTAAGGAATAAAGTTGCTGATGGATATTTTTCAAAAAAGATTCTTTATAAGTTGTTAATGGAGAGCCTTTAAACAGTTCCTGTTTATTTACAATCAACAACATAACTTGAAAATCTATTTGTAACAATTCATCTAATATTTTTCTTCTTCGCCCATCCTTTCCGCCTATTGAACTAGATTTCAATTCATTATTTTGAATTCCATTATTATTTTTTACTATTTCAATTTCATTTGTAATTCGAGGAATATCCGTGTCTTTGACAATAACTGCACAAAGGATAAAGAATTTCGATGTTCCTTGTTTATCAAAATCAAAACCAAAATTGCCACTTTCATCTATATATGCTATCCGATTAGGTTCCTGTGATAATTGATCAATTCTGATAGCGTCATCAAAGGATAGTTGCCCCATCGATCACACCTTTCTTTGTCAACATTTTTTAGGATTGCCAAATAAGGGCTTCAATTGACAAATGATATACCAGCCCTTTTTATATCCTTCCAGTCTCCTGTTAAGTCTTTTTCTTCCAACGTCGTATACCAATATAACCATTGCTGCTCACTTTGGATAGTATCTTGGGAAAGTCTTAAGGCATCATTGTAAATATCTATATATTTCTTGGAGCCACGATTAAGAAAATAGATTGAACCAAGGGCCTTGACTATACAATCTGTAGTATCAATGATATTTTCTTCCGAAAGGTCTTTAATCTCGAAATTATATTTAATTGCAAAGTAAATTAAATAAGCGGCAGCCTCATAATTTCCTTGTTTCAAAAAGATTGGGAAAAATTCATTACTCCAATCTGAAATGACATTGGGATCAGTTTTTAATGATTCAAAAACATACTTTTCAAGTACTCTAACAAGATATGGATAGATTATTGCAAGATGTAAATAATGCTTTTGAGCAAGAACTCGTGCATTATGACTAAGCTTAAATTCCGAAACCATTTTCAATGCATATTTTAGAATTGAAAGGTCATCATCATTTGACTCTACAAGGCTAATCGCGAGATCTAGGAATCGTTTGATTTGCTTGTAGTTGATTACGCCATTGATTGGAATAGGTTCTTCTTGGTTTAATCTATTTGTCCAATGATATTCTTTAGAAATTGGTAAAGGAATTATTTTTGTCTTTTTATCATTAATCAATAACTCATATTCCCTAAGCTCTCCTCTAAGGGCGCGTAAAAATTCTTCAGCTTCTTCATATGAACTTACATAGCATTCATAATCATCGATAAATCGAATATACGAAAATCCTCTTTTATAAAGCTCTTTGTCAACTGCTGTTAAAATTATCTCCGAAATAATATTGGAAGCATGTGGACCAATCAGAATTCCCTGTGTTTGAAGATTTGTAGTGGATCTAACTAGTTTATCAAGATGGTGCTCCCAATGCCTTGTTGCTTTAACCTTCATAGTCTGCTTAGCAGTTTGCTTAGTCATTAATGCCCAAGCAATTGCGTGTGTGTATATACTTGGGAAACATGTCGAAATATCAGCTCTGACTAAAAATCTTGCACCAATAGACAAATCAGTTGATGGAGTTTCATCTTTCCACCAATTTTGATAATTCATCTGAAACAAGGACTTGCTCTGGTAAAGTTTTCTGACATGCAACCGACTTATTTTATGTTTTTGTCCAACAGTCATTTTCTCGAAGTGCTTCAAAATATCGGTCCATTTGTCGCGAATCTTTGTGCAGAGGTTATAGTATGTAAAAGGCGTTGGAATGCCAAACAACCTGACTGAATTATTATTTCTAATAGATTCGTATTTAATATAGTCTGCTTTTTCTTGGGTAAATATAGGCTTATTCATCAAGCAAAAATCAAGAAACAACTCGGAAGTAAAAATAGGTGGAAGTACTTCCGCAAAAAGACCATATCCCAATAAACCTTCAAAAACCTCGTCAGAATTTAATTCTTTTAAAGTCTCAATGTATGTTTGATAAGAAAGCAAAGGGGGAAACCAAAGCTTTTGAGTTTTCTTCATCATTTTTTATCTATTTTTTAACTCTCTTTTTTTTATGCTTTCTCTAATTAGAGAAAAATTTTCCAAATTATTTAAATGATCCATTAATAATTAGACACACTTGTCACATTTCATAAACAGATTTTATCTTTGTATCTATCAAATTATACAATCTTTCTCTTTCTTGTTCTTTTAGATGCTTTTCTTGTGGTGTGTAAGCAACTGCGGCTTGTATAGACAACATTTGATTAACCAAAGCCACGATCTCTTCTTTTATATCACTTGAATTATCAACAATTGCAACAGGGAAGTCTTTCATGAATACAAAGCCTGGTTCA
Organism: Bacteroidota bacterium; assembly: GCA_022708105.1. Lineage (GTDB taxonomy): Bacteria > Bacteroidota > Bacteroidia > Bacteroidales > WCHB1-69 > DUOL01. The sequence goes on along the minus strand of JAKIZI010000065.1, from coordinate 1,636 downwards.
TAGAAATCTCCGCGAAGTTTTGGGATCACGTTTTCAAAATACAACATCATTACAGAACTGTTTAGGATTCCCAATAAGAATAAATCATCTGTTGAGATAATGAAGGTTTTTTGGTTTGCATACAATCCATTTCTATCCAATGTAAATTCAGGTTTTTTACATATATTGGGGTAGATGATTTTTACCTTTTCAAATTCCTTATAATAATCAATCGTGTCTTGAATTTCATACCAGGAATAGTTCCCTGGCTTCCGCCCTTTCCATTCTTTACCTTTCCATCCTTTTGGTCTTGGTTCCAACCTCGTTCTGAATTGTGACAAGTAATTCAGGACTGCAGGATATTCTTTAATATTGATGCCTCTACGGGTAAAGATAAGGTAATTAGTATGCTTTGGCGTTTCATATTGCTTGATTTCTCGACCAAGCAAAAATGGTTTAATAATTTCAGCGCTTTTGGGGTCTTCGGCGATGAGGCGGTCTCGGGTTGTCTGGTCAATGACGAAGGCTTCATTAAGACCCGTCAACACTCCCCGATAAATTTTGCCCTGAACATATTCATCCAGTGAAATTGAGTTTTGGCGGATCTTTTCCATCAGTTTTTGGGTCTTGATCCCTGCCAGCGACCAACCGCCATCCTCAAAGCGGGTCTGGTCGGCAATTGAGCCGTTTTGATCAACGTATTCCTGCAGTGAGGGGAATTCTAGCGTCTTTACGGTGGTCACCCAGGGTCTGTTGTGCGGTTCGCGGTTGCTGACGCGCAAAATGAGCGGATATGTGGTGGCTCCGGTGAAGACCGGCAGATCGTCAAAGTCGGTGATCTCTTCAATGCACCTGTTTTTGAGCCATTCGCGCAATTTGAAACCGTAATTAGCGCGCATCCACTTGTTGGCGACAATGTAACTGAACTGCCCTCCAGGCGCAAGCAACCTGACGCCCTTCTCAATGAAATAGCTGTAAATATCCGCCGTTCCGGTAAAAACCTCGTAGGTGTTCTGGTAGTAGCGTTTATCATCGCCCAGCAGCTCCTGACGGATATACGGCGGGTTGCCGATGACCGCGTCGAAGCCGCCTTCCGCGAAGACATGCGGAAATGCCCGCTTCCAGTCGAAGGGGTTGACGCGCTGAATTTCCTCCTCGTCCGGGAAGATCTGCCCCTTAAAGTAGTCCCAATCAATCAGCGAGTTGCCGCAGCGGATATTCTGACCCAGGTCAGGCAAAACGCGCTCAAACCCGAGCGAAAGCTGACCGGTCTCGCCTTCCAGCAGCTTGAGCAGCAGCGAAAGCTTCGTCACTTCCACCGCCTGCGTGTCGATGTCCACCCCGTAGACGCAGGAGGTCAA
>JAKIZI010000065.1:0-286 GCA_022708105.1 Bacteroidota bacterium | reverse complement strand
CGCCCCCTTCCGCCGCTATCAGGGGCGGGTTCTTGCCGCGCGTGTGGGACTGCGGGTCGTGGCTGAGGTAATAGCGCAGGTGCCAATCCAGAAGGTACTGATAGGCGCCGAGCAGGAAGGATCCGGACCCGCAGTCGGGGTCCACCACGCGCAGTTTCAGAGCCTGGTCGGGCGTGAGCCCACTGCTGGCGGGCTGGGCGGATGCGGGGTCGTTCGCGCCGGCAGCGTCTCCTTCGGGGCTGCCCTGACCGGATGTTTCATTTTCGGCGGGGTTCAGTAATCGCCC
>JAKIZI010000064.1 GCA_022708105.1 Bacteroidota bacterium | reverse complement strand
TACGTTAATGGGAATATTATCTAAATACGGAGATATGTATCAGATTCAACTTAGAACCAAAGAGGATATTATACGTTAATGGAGATACGCTTAAATACGATTGAAGAGGCGTTGGAGGATTTCCAGGCCGGCAAATTTTTAATAGTGGTTGATGATGAAGACCGCGAAAATGAGGGAGATTTTATCATTGCTGCTGAAAAAATAACTCCTGAAAAGGTTAATTTTATGCTCACCAACGGACGAGGGGTTTTATGTACTCCAATGTCTCAAGAACGTTGCAATGAACTGAAATTGGAAATGCAGGTGCCAACCAATACTTCTCTTCATGGGACTCCGTTTACCGTTACAGTAGATTTACTTGGTCATGGTTGCACCACAGGAGTATCCATGCATGATCGTGCGGCAACAATCAAAGCGTTGTCAGAACCTTCAACTCGCCCCGAAGATCTTGGGAGACCGGGTCATATAAGTCCTTTGTGTGCCAAAGATGGTGGCGTTCTTGTTCGGGCAGGACACACTGAAGCCGCAGTTGATCTGGCTAAATTAGCCGGTTTGTCTCCAGTGGGTGCTTTGATCGAAATTATCAATCCGGATGGGACCATGGCAAGACTTCCTCAATTGTATGAGTTGTCCCGGAAATTTGATATCAAAATGGTCTCCATTCAAGACTTGATAGCTTATCGAGTTCGTACGGAAACCCTTATCAGGAAAGAACAATCCGTTATTCTTCCCACAGAATGGGGAACATTTAACCTTACTGCCTATACTCAATTAAATACCAAAGATACTCATATTGCATTAACTAAAGGCGAATGGAAAAAAGGAGAGAGTGTTTTGGTACGCGTCCATTCTTCTTGTGCTACAGGCGATATTTTTGGCTCCTGCAAATGTGATTGCGGTGCTCAGTTGCATCGTTCCATGGAAATGGTGGAAAAAGAAGGAAAAGGCATTGTCTTGTATATGAATCAAGAAGGGCGGGGGATAGGACTGGTAAATAAATTAAAAGCTTACCACCTTCAAGAACTTGGAAGAGATACGGTAGAAGCGAATCTTGAACTCGGGTTCCGGGCAGATGAACGCGATTATGGTATCGGTGCCCAAATCCTTCGCGATTTGGATGCGGTTAAGATACGTTTAATTACCAATAATCCAACCAAAAGAGCAGGTTTGTTAGGGCATGGAATAGAAATCGTAGAGACAGTTCCGATTATTATTCCTCCTAATATAAATAATGAAAAATATCTTAAAGTAAAACAGATCAAAATGGGGCACGACCTTCATCTTGAATAGTTGCTGTTTCCTTTCAAATTTTCTCTTATAAATTGATAAAATAGTTATTGTAAACGTGAATATGCTATTCGCGTTTAACATCCATGGCATTTCTGAAAGCGTTGGCAATTAACATGAATGATAATACGAGGAACATAATCGCCAATCCCGGAGCTATCGCTAAATACGCTTTATCCAATACAATATAAGCATAGTTTTCTTTCATCATCATTCCCCATGACGGAATGGGCGGCTGTACACCGATTCCCAAAAAACTTAATCCCGCTTCCATCAAAATCGCTGAGGAGAAGTTTGAGGCGGCAATGACAATAACAGTTCCCCAAATGTTGGGCAATATGTGTTTGAAGATAATGTGAAAATTGCTGAATCCCAAAGCTTTTCCTGACTCAACAAAGTCTTTTTCGCGCAAACTTATGGTTTGTCCCCGCACTACCCGGGCTACATCTACCCACATGGTAAGTCCTATCGCAATGAAAATTTGCCAAAATCCTTTCCCTAAAGCAAAACTTATCGCAATTACCAACAAAAGAGTGGGGATGGACCATACGACATTAATGAGGAACATCAAAATATCATCGGTCCTTCCCCGATAGAATCCGGCAATGGAACCTATGAAAATTCCAATAACCAATGCTATGAAAACAGATATAAACCCCACGGCTAAACTTATGCGACTTCCCATCATCAGTTGGCTGAGAACATCTCTTCCGTAGCGGTCTGTTCCTAAAATAAAAGTTTTACTGATAACAGGCTCATCCTTGTCTAAATCATTAAGCGCATAAGCAACCGGAGGAAGCTGAGCTTCTTGCTCAAATAACCTTACGTATATGCTATCTCCTTTGCGATGCCAATTATCTATGGCCATAGTTTGATTGGCGGAAGTTTGCCCAAATAACATCTTTTCGAACAGATTGGCTTTTGGAATTTCCCGCTCCGGTTTCAGGTTTAGTAATTGCACTTGAAATCCCGGTTTTTGTAAGGCAATTTCTAATTGCTGCTGATTACAGTAAGGCGTTGAATCGGGAGTAATCAAATAACCCAACAGAGCGATACATACAACTATTAAAATAAAGATTAGAGAAAACATGCCTTGTTTCTCTTTTTTGAATTTATTCCACGTTAAAGCGCTCAATGATACCGCATTGAATTCTTTTTTCTTTCTGTTCAGCCTCAATTTCATCTTCACTTCTATTTGTTGAAATGCTTTTTAACTGTTCCCAGCATTTGCGGATAGTTTTCTTGCGTAATTTGAATCATCTCTTCAGGAGTCATGGAATAATTTTTTTCTCCCATTAATAAAGTATTGATGAATTCATCGGATTGTTTTAATTTGTAATGACATTCTAAACTGGAAGTCCAAATATCCCAAAGGGGAGGAAGCGCATTCTCTAATTCTTTAAAGCAAGTCAGTGCATCGTTATATTTTTTGGAGATTAAATTAGCCCGCCCATATAAAAACAGATAAATCGGATCATCTCCGGTAATGTTTATGAGTTCATCAATGATTTTTTGGGAAGCTTGAATATTTCCACTGTTTGTATAATAGAGTAGCTGATGAATGAGCAAAGTACGATGATCTAAATTGAGTTTTTCGATAAATGGAATAAATTGCTTCGGTGCGGCAAGAAAACTGCTTTGAAGTAAGAGTTGATGATAATGCGGATACTCTTTGATCAATTCCTGATTCTTTTGAAGCAGGTCTGCCGCTTCTTTATATTTCTCTTCACTAATCAGTTTATCTGCTTTGGCTATTATGGAAGTATTCCCGTTAGGATCCGTTTTTTGAAGTGTATTATATAAAATAGAATATTTAATCTTTTGAATAAGAGAAACTCCTAAATTATAATTAAATCCGTCTTTTATTCTGATTTCATTATCACCAATATGCAACTCATAATCGTCAATGGTAATACCGTAATCAGAATAGAGTCTGAATATTATATGGTGCGTCTCCCCATCTTTATAATATTTAATGAATTTGAAGTCACCGCCTTTTCTTATGGCTCCCAAAACAAAATCTCCTACTGAGATATTGTTCTTGAAATACTCTTTGCCAAACTCGGTATCTAAGCTGCTTGATACAATAGAGTTATCTGAGATCGCTTTTTTTATGAATGTTTGATCGAAAGCTTGATTAAAAAAGGTCGGATCATCATTATAAAGAGACCGCTCAATTTGTCGTGCAAAAATAGTTGCGGTCTCTTCATTAAGGGAAACGGGAATTGATTCAGTAAATTGTTTTTCTTTCGGAGACTGACAAGAGAGTAGGAGAAGAAAACAAAAGATCAACAATATCGGATTACGTTTCGTTAAGAAAAACATATTTTATTAAATTTAGATTATTTGGAAGCTCCTAATACTTTTAATCCTTGATTAAAGCGAATGTCACGTGGAATTCCGGCAGCATTTATATTGTCCAAATCTTTTTGAAGTGCCGACATAATTTGTCCGTTTTCATTTCTGAATTTTTCTGCAAAGGCACGGTCTCCGGTAGCTTGTGTTTTTAAAATTAAAGCAGCCCAGTCGCGAACGGTTTGTTCTGCTTTTTCAAAGTCAATATGATAACTGCCGTCTTCATTTCTTGTAAATGCACCGCCCTGTTCCATGAAATTATAGCACATCATATTCGCTTTTCCATGAGAACTGGAAGCTCCAAATCGAACAGAACGCAGGATTCCGGCAATGTATGTAGTGATAGCATCTTCTTTAGTGATTTCTTTAATTTCACCTTTTTCAATCAGTTTACATACCATAAACAGACCTAAGATGTCGGCTTTTGCTTCTTCCCAGGAAGTTTTTTCAGTTCCCATAGCTTCATCAACACTTCCTTTTCCGTTAATGGTTTGTTTAACACCTAATCCGTGTGCTACTTCGTGGAAAGTTACATTCCAGAAAAAGGCATCAAATTTGAGATTTTTTTGTTGTTCTGCTTCAAGAATCAATTTCCCGATAGGGAGTAAAATTTTATCGAATTTGGCTTGCATACTATTTCTTAATTGAAGACGGCGTGCTCCTTTTGCTGCCTGAACCCGATCATCATTAGGAAGGTTAATGGCAATAGTTTTACTTCCGGCATTACAATCGCCTGCATAATAGATGGCATTATACACATTTAAATCAGAAGATGTTCCGGGTACAAATGCTTTATATTGCGGTTCACAAGGAAGTTCTTTTTGGAGGTCAGGTAACATGGCCACAAATCCTGCCAATTCTTTGCTTCTTTCTTCATCTTTTAATAAAATAAAAGCTTCGTATGATGCTTTTGCTTCATTCAATTTGTCATCGTAGTTTTCAATAGGACCAAATACAAAATCTATTTTGCTGTCTTTCATATCCATCCATGCCATATCGCTTGCAAAATAGTCATCGGTCAAGAAAGCTTTTTTTCTTTCAGTTAAATATTTTTTCAATCCGGCATCTTCTGCAATAGCAATAGCTTGATCCAATAATTCACAAACTTTCGCAAGTTCTGTTTTGTATTCGTCTTTATACCATACTGTTTTCAAAGTTCCATCTTCGTTTCGGCGGAGCACGGTATATAAACTTCCTTTGTTTTCATCGGCAAATTGAGCATACTCTTCAGCGGTAATATCAATCGGATAGTATTGGCATCCCAATGGTTTTTCTCCATAGCCACTAATAAAGGAGGTGTTATTATCCAATCTGTCCCAGGCTCCGTAGTTGATGATCGCGAATTCCTTTGTGTATGAATCCTTTATTGTATCTATCATCGTTTTATCTCCGAAAGTTTGTTTCCAGAAAAGGTCATCCATAATATCGGCAATCTGAATAAAAATGGGGATAAGTGCTTTTTCATTTTCAGATAAATTATGATACAAATCCGAACTTAAGTCAACATAGGCATACTCTTCAACTTTTAATTGAATTTCACTTTTATTGGTAACGTTTTTTTCGTTTTCTTTTTTTGATTTACATGAAACCAAAACAGTTGCCAGACAAGCAATACAAAGAACAATGGTCATAGTGTTTTTTTTCATTTTTCTATAATTTAATTTTTATTTATTGTTGAAAATTATATGCAAATTTAAATCTTTGAATAATTATGTTAGAATTTAATATAAATTTTAGTTGCACTAATTCCGTTTTGAGGAGAATCCATAGAAATAGCGAATATTGAAATTTTATTTATAAATTGAAGATTTAGCTTATCGGTGGCAAATATATTCTTACGCTGTTGGTCATTATGAAAATAATTGACAACTTGATATGCCGCTGAACTGGGTAAATTATTTTGTGATAATCTAAAGAGAGGAAGGTCTTCCAGCGTGTAGTTCGATTTCGCTTGATCTATATAATATTTTAACGCATTTATGGAATCTGAACAGATGAAATAATTTTTGGTATAAATAAAATAATTCGGAGTAATGTTTTTTTCTTCAAAAAGGGATGCTTTTTGCGTTTCTCCCAATCGATAAATACTCATATCTTTATATAATACCGAAGAATCTTGCGTGTAATCAGAGGGGAAAAGTGATTCCGGATTTGGGAAAAGATTGTTGGATGGGCATACTCCATAACTAAAATCCAAAGAATCTTTGTGGAGGAAAAAGCTTATGGGGCATTGTTCCTTATTTTCTATTTGGTAACAACTTGTTGAGAATGGTAATATCTCTAGGGGTAACAACTGTGCCATATCACTATTATGCGCTAATGAAACGAAAAATGAATCTCCCGGAATCATGTAGCCGGACAATTCCATCTCTGTTTCCGTGAAAGATATTTGATATGCCGACCAGTTTTTTGCTTTTTTAAATGGAGCAACTGACGTTTGAGATTTTTCATTGAGATTTTTCGAAAAATCGGAAATAAACAACTCGTGATTCATAAAAAGCCAATTTTGTTTATTGTTCTTCTCTGTAATCTCATAAATAGTTTTGAAATCTTCTTGATGAACCAAATTTTGAAGTTGTTT
>JAKIZI010000063.1 GCA_022708105.1 Bacteroidota bacterium | reverse complement strand
TTTAAAGAAATGAAGAATAAAACTTCTATTACTCACCAAACCTTATCAAAGTTTTCATCAGCTAAAACTTGAGCATCACGTTGATATTCAAGTAATTTTGCATATTTCATATAACTATTATGGGCAATTGCAAGAGAAAGGGTTAACCCGTCAATACCTCCGAAAAGTCCTCCTCTAAAGAAATAATTAACAAAAAACGCAGCCATTCCATGAATAACCGGAGTCAAAGCATTCGCTTTTTTCCCCTTCAAATAAAGGATTTTAGCCCCACGACTGCTGTAATTCCTTTCGGGTTTGGCAAATAACTCTCCAATATTTTTATAACGATAATGCAGGATGGCGGAAGACAATTTTTTCATTCTTACCGCAGGAACAGAAGCATGTTGTTTCACTTCAAGAAAACGTGTCTTATCCGGGCGATAGAGACGCACTAAATAGTCCGGATACCAACGACAACATTTCACCCAACGACTCCCAATCATATTCTTTCTTTTGACTGCATAAGAATCATAGTTACTTTTTCCTGAAAGATCCAGTGCGTTGATTTCTGCAGCTAATTCAGCCGTAATTCGCTCATCCGCATCCAAACTGAACACCCAATCATTGGAAGCATATTGCAACGCTATATTTTTCTGAATGCCATCTCCCAAATAGGGTTGCAGAACTACTTTTGCGCCCATTTTCTCTGCAATTGAAACCGTTGCATCACTGCTCAGAGAATCAACCACAATAATTTCGTTACAAATTAGCTGCAGCGAACGAATACATGCTTCAATATTGTGTGCTTCATTTAGGCTGGTAATTATACCGGTGATCTTTTTCATAAGCAATTTTTATTACTTAATCTATTTTCTATATTAAATATTATAAAATATTATAATTCAAATAATTATAAAAACGATGATTTCACGCCAGGAATTGCATCAATAAGTTGTTGTGTGTACGGAGTAGCAGGGTGGCGATAAATTTCATCAGCTTCATTTAATTCCACAATTTTACCCTCTTTCATCACAGCCATACGATCAGACATAAATTTAACCACAGACAGGTCATGAGAGATAAAAATGTAAGTAAGTCCAAATTCTCTTTTTAATTCATTAAGCAGATTAAGCACTTGCGCTTGAACGGAGACATCGAGTGCGGACACGGATTCATCGCAAATGATAAATCGAGGGTTTACTGCGAGGGCTCGTGCGATGGCAATTCTTTGGCGTTGTCCTCCTGAAAATTCGTGCGGATAGCGATAAAAATGAGTTTCATTCAAACTAACACGTTCCAGCAATTCAATTACCTTTTGTTTTCTTTGTTTGTCGTTTCCAAAAAGACCATGCACACGCATAGGTTCCATCAAAGCATCTCCGATTTTAATTCTTTGATTTAATGAAGAATAAGGATCTTGTAAAATAATTTGCAACTCTTTTCTTACTTTACGCAATGCTTTAGGAGAAAGTGTGTTCAGTAACATTCCTTTATAATAAATCTGGCCGGCAGTAGGTTCAATCAAACGAATAATAGAGCGTCCCAGCGTTGTCTTTCCGCACCCGGACTCCCCTACCAATCCTAACGTTTCTCCCTCATACACCTCCAGATTAATTTGATCCAGCGCTTTAAGGTATTGGCGTTTTTCAAATAATTTTTCTTTACGAAGCGGATATATTTTAGATAAGTTTTCAATCTTTAAAATAGGTTCTGTCTCATATAAGTGTTTATGCGTACTTTCTCTTTCTTCATTAGAAATTGTATGTTTATTTAATTTTTCAGAGAGAGAAACAGAGGAAAAATCATCTTGTTGTCTCATAAAATCATCTATGGTCGGCAATAGTTTTAAGCGTCTGTCCATAGAGGGACGACAGGCGAGCAATCCTTGTGTATAAGGATGTTGCGGATGTGCAAAAACCTGTTTGGCATCTCCGCGTTCCACAATTTCTCCTTTATACATGACCAATACCCGATCCGCAATTTCAACTACAACGCCCAAATCATGAGTGATAAAAATTACACTCATATTGTATTTCAGTTGTAATTTTTTAATCAACTCCAAAATCCCTTTTTGTACTGTTACATCGAGAGCCGTGGTTGGTTCATCCGCAATAAGAATATCAGGATTGCAGCTCATGGCTAAGGCAATCATAACCCGTTGCTTTTGTCCTCCGGAAAGTTCAAATGGATATGCTTCGAAGATTTTTTCAGGTCGGGGTAGCATTACCTCATTGAAGAGCTCCAAAACACGCAATTTTGCTTCTTTTTTAGATAATTTCGTATGGAGGAGAAGTGCTTCCGTTATTTGAGCCCCACATTTCATGACCGGATTTAGGGAAGTCATAGGCTCTTGAAAAATCATGGCAATTTTATCGCCTCTAATTTTTTGCATCTCTTTTTCGGGAAGGGTGTCCATCGCAATTTGGTTTTGGAGATTTGAATCAAAAAACAGCAACTTTCCGCTATTTTTGGCTATTTTGGATTCCAACAAACGCATAATCGACAGTGCGGTAACAGATTTTCCTGAGCCGGATTCTCCAACAATACCAAGCGTTTCCCCTTTTTTTAATGTAAAGGAGATTTCATGCAAAATTGGATTCCAGACTTTTTCTCGTCTCAAATCCAATGAAAATTGTTCGACTGTCAATATATCATCCATAATATTAAAAAAAGCCTGATAAAAGTCAGGAATTTTGAATTTTATCAGGCCTGTCCGTTTATCCTAAAAATATGATAAACATAATCAATATTTTATTGCTCAGCAGGATTTATTTCGAGTAATTCTACTTCAAAAATAAGTGTTGAACCACCTTTAATACTTGGACCTGCATCTCTGTCACCATAAGCAATATCAGAAGGTAAATAGAGAATAAATTTAGAACCAACAGGCATCAACTGTAATCCTTCAGTCCATCCTTTAATCACTTGATTTAACGGAAAAACGATAGGTTCACCACGATCTACGGATGAATCAAAAACGGTTCCGTCAATCAAAGTACCATGATAATGAACTTTAACTTTATCTGTTTCTTTTGGTTTCGCACCTGTTCCCATGGTCACAACTTTATACTGCAATCCACTAGCTGTTTCTATCACACCTGGTTTCTTTTTATTTTCATCCAAAAATGCTTTTCCTTTTGCTTTTTCTGCATCAACAGCTTTTGACATCTTTTCTTGCATCATTTGTTGTAACACTTGAAATGTTTGCTGCATCTCTTCTTGAGTCATTTTTTCCGTTCCTGCAAAAGCATCATTAATACCCATCAATAAGTGTTCTTGTGAAAAATCAAATCCAAAGGTCTTAAAATTACCACCTTCAGCGAGTCCGATAGCATACCAAATTTTTTGTTCTTGTGTCATTTCTTGTGATTTTAAATTGAGACTCATCCCCATTACACATAAGCATAAAGTCAATACGGTTATTTTTTTCATAGTTTAATTATTTTTATGATTTAGCGTGCAAAGATAAATAAAATCGGATGAATAATGCAACTTGTTTATTATTTTATTTTAAACAATGATTTATTAACCAATGAATGAAGTGAATATAATCAACAATTTATGAAGCTAAAATCGTCTAAAAATCGTATCTTTGCAGCGTTTTTTTATCTTATTCAATCAAATATATAGAATGAAGAAATTATATATCGAAACGTACGGCTGTCAGATGAATGTTGCAGACAGCGAAGTTGTAGCATCCATATTATCTGAAGATTATACTATTTCTGAAATAAAAGAAGCTGATTTAATTTTATTGAACACCTGCTCGGTCAGAGACAATGCTGAGTTACGGATACGAAAAAGATTGCGGGAATTGGGAGCTCTTAAGAAACGTAAACTGGGGCTACAGATTGGCTTATTGGGTTGTATGGCTGAACGAATCAAAGAAAAATTATTGAAAGAAGAAGCCGCATTGGATTTTATTGCCGGTCCTGATGCTTATCGAGAATTGCCTCAATTGATTGAAGAAGCGTCCGGCGGACAGATTGCCTTTAATGTGGAGTTATCAAAAACGGAGACTTATGATGACATTGATCCTGTCAGATATGACACTAATGGTCTTTCGGCTTTCATTTCAATCATGCGCGGTTGTAATAACTTTTGTTCCTATTGTGTTGTTCCTTACACGCGAGGCAGAGAACGCAGTCGTGAACCCCAAAGCATCCTGAATGAAGCTAATATATTGATAGAAAATGGCTTTAAAGATATTACGCTTTTAGGACAAAATGTAAATTCCTACCAATGGAATGAAGATGGCATCCTGCTCAATTTTGCCGGTTTAATAGAAAAAGTTGCCTTATTATCTCCCCTCGTGAGAGTTCGTTTTGCCACTTCGCACCCGAAAGACATCTCTGATGAATTAATTGAAACAATTGCTCAATACGACAATATATGTTCCTATATTCATCTTCCGTTCCAAGCCGGCAGTAATAATATGCTGAAAAAGATGAATCGTAGCTATACCAGAGAATACTATTTAGAACGCATTAAAACGATTCGCCGAATCATTCCCGATTGTGCCATTACGACGGACATTATCGCCGGTTTCTGCGGTGAAACAGAAACAGATCATCAAGAAACGCTGGCACTCATGAAAGAGGTGGGCTTTGATGCTGCTTATATGTTCAAATATTCGGTAAGAGAAGGGACTATGGCTCAAAAACATTTTGCGGATGATGTGCCCGAAGAGGTCAAATCGAGAAGATTAGAAGAGATTATTGCGCTACAACAAGAACTTTCATTAAGGAGCAATAAAGCAGATATCGGGAAAGAATTTGAAGTCTTGGTAGAAGGTGCATCCAAACGTTCCAAAGAACATCACTTTGGGAGAACCAGTCAAAACAAGGTCGTTATTTTCCCAAAAATGAATTCCGGCAAGGGAGATTATGTGCGGGTAAAAATTACAGATTGCACCGCTGCAACATTAAAAGGAAAAATTATTTAAGCTGATTTGCTATTTCTTTCTCTTTTATTTTTTTCTATTTTTGCAAAAAAAGAAAAATGGAAGCTTATCTTGATTTACTTCGTCATGTGGTTACTTCCGGTAATTATAAACAGGACAGAACGGGCATTGGAACTTATAGTATTTTCGGTTATCAGATGCGATTTGATCTTTCGGAAGGATTTCCTTTGCTTACAACCAAAAAATTACATATCAAATCCATTATTCATGAATTGTTATGGTTTTTGAGAGGTGAAACGAATACAGCTTATTTAAATAAAAACGGCGTCTCTATTTGGAATGAATGGGCTGACGAAAACGGAGATTTGGGGCCTATATACGGAAAGCAATGGCGCTCTTGGCCCATTGATGACACACACTCTGTCGATCAGATTTCAAAAGTCATTGCTGACATTCGCAACCATCCGGAATCGAGGCGATTAATTGTGTCTGCATGGAATGTAGCCGAATTGGAGCGTATGGCACTTCCTCCGTGTCATATACTTTTTCAATTTTATGTTCATGAGGGAGAACTCTCTTGTCAGTTATACCAACGAAGTGCCGACATTTTCCTCGGTGTTCCATTTAATATTGCGTCTTATGCTTTATTGTTGCAAATGGTTGCTCAGGTTTGCGAACTGAAACCTCGTTATTTTATTCATACGTTAGGCGATGCGCACGTATATTCCAACCATATAGAGCAAGCTCAAATTCAATTGCAACGCACTCCGAAAGTTCTTCCTTTGATGGAGCTCAATCCTAAAATTGATTCCATTTTTGATTTTTCGTTTGAAGATTTTACATTAAAAAATTACAATCCAGATCCGCATATAAAAGCGGATGTTGCGGTATAAAATCCAATCCGATGAAACATATCAATCTTATTGCTGCCGTAGGAGAAAAGATGGAATTGGGATTTCAGAACCAACTCTTATGTCATTTACCTGCCGATTTAAAACATTTTAAATCACTCACAATCGGACATACGGTAGTAATGGGACGAAAAACATGGGATTCGTTGCCAATAAAACCCTTGCCCAATAGGCGTAATTTGGTGCTCACTTCCAACAGAAATCTTCATTTTGAAGGAGCAGAGCCCATCTATTCTCCTGAGGAACTTTTGGCTCAAATTAATGACCAAGAGGAAGTTTTCATCATCGGAGGAGCTTCCGTTTATAAAACTTTCATCAACATTGCCCAAAAGCTATATATAACCAGAATTGAAGGCACATTTGAAGCAGATGTTTATTTTCCGAAGATAGATACAAGCAGATGGCAGCTTGTAGAAGAGACCTATATTTCAAACGATGATAAAAATCCGTATTCTATGATATTTCAGACCTATCTTGCCATTCCAGAGGCAAAGCCGGCACACCCAAGAAATAATTAAAATCACCATTTTAATCCAACATAAAAATCTGACAGAATATTCTGTTTTTTGAGCAATACGAATAAAAAAAATGTATTTTTGCATTCTATAGAAATAATTTTTGAAAAAATAGATATTATATGAAACGAATCACTT
>JAKIZI010000062.1 GCA_022708105.1 Bacteroidota bacterium | reverse complement strand
TTCTTTGCAAAAATCATCTGCCAAATAAAAAATTTCTGTAATTTTGTCGTGGGTTATATTCATGGGATTTAATTTAATTTGTTGATATTCAGCTACAAAGATAATAAATCCCATTGAATTAACCTAATATTTTAACTCTTTTTAACTATTTAATTTGTTGATATACAGAAGTTTATAAATCGAACTCAGGTTATAAACCTTAAAACCTATATCCCCTCTTTCCGCCCACAAATTATACGAAACGATGCAATTATCGTCTTCGTATATTAAAGAATTTTCATTGCTTTTCATTTTTTCACTGGGCGCAACCTGATAAACCTGATAATAAATGGTTGGGCCGCATGAGGTCAGCAATAAGATCATTATTGCCCATAAAACTGTTTTGATTTGTGTTTTCATAGCTGATAAATTTTGATGAAATTAAATAAATTAATTTTAATACCTTGATTTTAATAAAAGAAAAATAACATTTTAAGCCGCAAATATATTATTATTTTATATATAAATGAATATATTCAAATAATTTTTATATTTTTTTCAATAAATTATATTTTAGTATAACTTATTAATAATAAGCAATCTTAATAATGATTATTCAAAAAATAGAAGTTTCATTATGAAACATATCATTCAAAAAATTAAAATTATTAGAGGAATAAGCATCTCTGTGAATAAAAAATTAATTTGATATAATATACCACTGACTATATGTATAATTATTAACATAAAAAAACATTTGATTCATGATAAAAAAAATAAAACAGAATAATATTGAGAAGAAATTCTATTGGAATAATTAAGATATTTGAATTACTTTTGCACTTGAAAAAATAACGAAAAAATGAGGTTAACATTTTTAGGTACCGGAACATCGCAAGGGGTACCTGTTATCGGGTGCAAATGTGCCGTATGTCAATCAAAAGATTCTCGAGATAAACGGCTCAGGACTTCCGTTTTTATTAAAATTGAAGAAAATCATTTGCTCATAGATGCCGGTCCTGATTTGCGTCAGCAATTGTTACGAGAAAATATATCCCGAATTGATGCTGTTCTGCTTACGCATGAGCACAAAGACCATCTCGGAGGGTTGGATGACATTCGTCCCATCAACTTTATGATGCACCAAACCATGAATCTTTACGGGATGAAACGTGTTTTAAAAATTATTGAAAAAGATTACGACTATGCGTTTAAAACCTTTAAATATCCGGGTGTTCCCAACCTTACATTAAATCCTATCTATGAAGAACCTTTTTTTATTGGAGGAATTGAAATAATACCAATTTTGGTCAAACATCTTGCTTTGCCTATTTTAGGATTTCGGATTCACGAGTTGGCCTATATCACCGATGCCAGTTTTATCTCCGAAAAAGAAAAACGGAAATTACAAGGATTAAAGATTTTAATAATTAATGCATTAAGACTGAAAGAGCACTATTCTCATTTTAATTTGGCACAGGCATTGGAACTTATCTCCGAATTGAATCCTCAAGAGGCATATATAACGCATATTAGTCATGAAATGGGCACTCACGAAGATATTTCTGCTCAACTTCCGGCAAATGTTCATTTAGGGTACGACGGACTGAAACTTGAGTGGTAACTTCTTTCAATCCTCCGAATGAAAAAAAAGAGCAAAAAAATAGTGTATTTTTGCATCATAGTTTTTTAACCGGACTCTTCATAAAGAAACATCATGCAATCATCAGATTTAAACCAACTATTTTCTTCATGTCGCACAGGCACAAGTCAACCATCTAACAATATGGAATCTCGGACTGAATATCAGCGCGATTATGATCGGGTAATATTTTCTTCCGCATTCAGACGCTTGCAAAATAAGACACAAGTATTTCCACTTCCTGGGAGTATTTTCGTACACAGCCGACTGACTCATTCTTTAGAAGTTTCTTCTGTAGGAAGGTCTTTTGGAAATTTAATCGGAGCCTCATTAGTGAAAACATACGGAACAGATTTTACGGAAGAGAGTCGTTCTTTTTATTCGTTTGATTTTGCGAATGTACTTGCCACTGCTTGTCTTTGTCATGATATAGGCAATCCCGCCTTCGGGCATGCAGGAGAAGATGCGATTGCCGGTTTTTTTAGAAAAAACTGGGAATTGAGTAAATATTTTACACCTGCCGAATGGGAAGACCTGATTCGTTTTGAGGGAAATGCAAATGCAATTCGGGTGCTGACACAAAGTCCGATGCAAAAAGATGAAGGCGGATTACAACTTACTTATGCAACTCTCTGCTCCGTAGCCAAATATCCGTGTGAATCGATTGCCTCCGACAAAAAAATAGTACATCGCAAAAAGTTCGGGTTTTTCCAATCTGAAAAAGAGATTTTCAAAAAAATAGCCGAGCATACATCTATGAAACAGTTTAGCGAACAACCGAGAATCTATTTGCGACATCCTTTTGTCTGGTTGGTTGAAGCCGCTGACGATATTTGCTATAATATTACCGATTTAGAAGACGCCCATCGTTTGGGAATCATCGAACACAGTGTTTGTGTTGACCTACTGCGAAGTTTAATCAATGAACTTTCTATTGATGACAGAACCGTTATCGACCAAAAATTAGACCGGATTCAGGATAAAAATGACAAGATTTCCTACTTGCGCGCCAAATCAATTGCAGCTCTTACCATGTGCAGTCAGGAAATTTATTTGAACAATATCTCCGGTTTTTTAGAGGGGACTTATCACCAATCCATTTTTGATACCATTCGGAAAAAATCAGAAACTTTAACCCGGATTATTGATTTTTCTATTGAAAACGTTTATAATCACACTCAGGTAGTTGAAATTGAAAATGCCGGATATCACATTATTTCAGAATTACTATCCCTTTTTATTCCTTCGATTATCATTCCTGAAGAAAAACGCGAAGTAAGTGATAAAAAAGCGATTCGGTTACTTCCGCAACAATATGGAAGAGAAGGCGCATCCGAATCCGTTAAAATTCAGGGGGTTGTTGATTACATTTCCGGAATGACAGACAATCTGGCAACTGATTTATACCGAAGAATCAAAGGCATAGAGATGGGCATGAAGATGTAATTAAGCAGATTATTTGTTATTTCACTTGAAATAAATAAAAATTCATCTATATTTGCAACATCACCAAACCATAAAGCCATGAAAAAAGACGGAAGTACCATTTGTTCGGTTTCAACACCCCAAGGGGTTGGAGCAATCGCTATTGTAAGAGTATCCGGAAATGATGCTTTTGCCATTGCGGAACAACTTTTCAAGTCCGAATTTCCTTTTCGTCAATTAGAACCGAATCTTTCTAAATTTGCCGAAATTTACGAAGGAGATGATTTAATTGACCAAGTGATGGTGGTCAAATTTGCTGCACCACATTCCTACACCGGGGAAGATATGGTTGAAATTTCGTGTCATGGTTCGTTTTTTATACAGAAAAAAATCTTAGAACTTTTTGTAAAATTCGGGGCACATTTTGCAGCTCCGGGGGAATTTACCATGCGGGCTTTTCTTAACGGGAAGATGGATTTGCCGCAAGCAGAAGCAGTGGCAGATTTGATTGATTCTCAAACCGAAGCCGCACATAAATTGGCCATTAACCAGCTTCGTGGTAATTTTTCATCCAAAATTGCCGAATTACGCGAGCAATTTGTTGAATTGGCGTCACTTTTGGAATTAGAATTGGATTTTAGTGAAGAAGATGTCCAGTTTGCCGACAGAGAACAACTGAAATTAATTATTTCAAAGCTGAAAGAAGAAGTAAACAATCTGATTAAATCTTTCAAATTAGGGAACGTCATCAAAACCGGAATTCCCGTTGCTATTGTAGGAAAACCGAACGTAGGAAAATCAACGTTGCTCAATGCCCTTCTCAATGACGAACGTGCCATTGTGTCTCAAATTCCCGGAACCACCCGTGATACCATTGAAGACACATTTAATATTCAGGGAATTACTTTCAGATTTATTGATACGGCAGGCATCAGACTATCAGAAGATGAAATTGAAAACTTCGGCATTGAGAGAACATTTAAAGCCATTGAAAAAGCTGATATCATTCTATATATGATTGACATTAACAGAACTTCTATTGAAGATGTAGAAGAGGAACTTTTATTTTTTGAAAATGAAATTGATTTCTTAAATAAAAAGTTAATCATCATTGCCAATAAAATTGATGAACTTAATGAAATGCCCAATCATTTCAGTGAATGGAACGACATGGACATCATTTACATCTCTGCAAAACGGAAAGTCAACCTCAACTACATCAGCGATATGCTCATAGATTCCGTAAATAGCAGAGGGCTACACAATGGCACCTTATTGACCAATGCTCGTCATTATGACAGTATGGTGCGCATCGCAGAAAGTTTAGATAATATTGAAAAGGGACTGACAGAAGAGTTGCCCACTGATCTTATTGCAGTGGAAATCAGAAGCGCTTTGACTGCTTTGGGAGTTATTACCGGACAAGTGTCCAGTCAGGAGCTTTTAAATAACATATTTGGTAAATTTTGCATCGGAAAGTAGAAGTTGTTTTAAGCACCTAAAATCCGATAAAAAAGAGTAATGGGGGTGGATTGAAAAATCACTTCCTTACTTTTTATCGGACAATAGTGATAAAAATAAAAAATTTGGAAAAAGATAATATAAATTGTATATTTGCCATGAAAAATAGTCTCATTTATAAAAAAAGAGGCGCCATGAAAATAATTCATTTATTAAAATGATTTTTGTACCATCATGACAATACCATTGTGGGGGTAGCAACCACTGTCAAAAATGCAGGATATCCCGTTAGATGCGTTAAAGATCATTGATATTCATTTTTATGAAATATTTTATTATTCTCACTGTAATGATTTATTACATATGTATAAATGATCTTTATGCTCAATATCGATTGCAAAATCACGTTGATATAGGTAAAACAAATATATCCAATGGATTATACTTCTCTAACAGCACTTTTTTTGACTATACTTATAATGAAACCACTTTTAAAATCGGGGCCAGAGTTGATTTAATCGATCGAACCATTCTCAACAGATTCTTTTCCGGTCTGGATATCCTTGTAAACCAAAAAATCCCATTCAAAAAAATGGTGTTAAACATCTCTATTCAGTATTTCATGCACCTTTACTCTCAATGGATTACTGAAAATAATGGAACTATTCTCGGAATATTAACAACTAAACACTTCGAATTGCTCGCCGGACTTCATTTTAGAAATATTCATTATAATAAAATGGGAAACGAGTTCAATCTTAACAAACAGAATATCTTTGAATTATGGAATCTGGTGTATGGAATCAAATACAATATTAAACCTATGGATGCCAATTGGAATGTAGGAATTGGAATCACAAACCGAGATTATTTCGTTATCAATCAGGCGAGTAATCCAATGATTTATCTGGATGGTAAATATATAATAAAATCCCAACTCACCCTTTTTGCAGAAATGTGGCTTCTTAAAGCGGGGGTGATGAATATCAGTGCAAACTATTATGGATCATTTTTAAGAACAGGCATCTTATGGAACATAAAATAAAGTATCTGTTTCTATTGCTCATACTGGGATTTCAAGGGTGTGATTATTTCGAAATGAGAGGTTTTGTGGCTGCTTACGAAACAGTGGATGAACGTTTTGACCAATCTATAAAATGGAATGAAAGTCACCCGTTTAAAACAATCTCCATCTATTCAGAAGATTACAAAATATACGCTATGGGGGACGCTCACCTCGGGACTGCGGATAATTTGAATATCTTTCTCCATTCGGCGAAGAATGATCATGCCCTCGCAGCAGTAATGGTCGGTGATATGTCCACAGGAAGTGTGGAAAATTATCAATTTTTACAACAAAACATCCCGGATCCCGATTCCTTACTAACTTTTCAATTGGTGGGCAATCACGATCTTTATTTTCATGGCTGGTTACAATTCTATAAAATGTTTGGTTCCGGAATCTACTATTTTACGGTTAAGACCCCTTCTGCAAAAGATCTTTATATTTGTCTGGATTCCGGTGGGGGAACGTTGGGGGAAAAGCAGTTTGAATGGTTAAACAAACTTTTACAGAATCATCGAAATAAATACAGACATTGCGTGATTTTCAGTCATGTGAACATTTTCAGGATCAGAAACACCCTCAGTGCCAATCCTTACCCCGGTGAAGTGATGGCTTTGGCCCAACTTTGCCTGGAGTACAATATCAGTATGGTCATCAACGGACACGATCATATCCAGAATGTAGAACAATTCGGTCCCACCACCTTCATCACAATGGACGCCCTTCAGGATGGCCTCGATAATGCAGGTTACACGATCATCTCCAACGTGGGTAATCGTTTATCTTACAAAAATGTGAATTTTAACTAATTAGCCACGAATTCACGAATTAGTTTTTATTGGTGTGTCCGGGAAAAATAATGTACGACCTTGAGCATAACTATATACGACCTCGGGCATAGCTATGTACGACTTCGAGCATAACTATGTACGACCTCGAGCATAACTATGTACGACCTCGAGCATAAC
>JAKIZI010000061.1 GCA_022708105.1 Bacteroidota bacterium | reverse complement strand
TCAATGTTTTGCAAATAAAAAGAGGGTAAAGATCTCTCAAAAGATATTACAGAATCCGCAGCGGACGAAACTCAGAGAAATGACGGGAGCGTTGCTTAAAGAGCATTTTACGATTCATTATTGAAAAAACGACAATTATGGCATTAATTCATTCATTCGAAAAATCAGGAAATTTCTTATTTAAATATCGTGGACAAATTCCTGTTATCATATTTTTAGGCGCCCTTCCTTTTGTTTATTTTATGCCGTCCGGAATTCAAAAATATTTATCCTCATCCGATTCGGGATTTATAATGATCCTTGTCTCTGTATTCGCATTTTTGGTGTCGTTTGCCGGGGTTTGCATTCGGGCCTATACAATTGGAACTACACCTCACGGAACCTCAGGAAGAAATCGGGACAAGCAGGTAGCGAAACAACTGAATACCAAAGGGATTTACTCAATGGTTCGTCATCCGCTCTATTTGGGGAATTATCTTATGTGGGCAGGAGTATTGTTATACACATTTAATCTGCCGTTATTCCTCATTATTTCTTTAGTATATTGGCTTTATTATGAGCGTATTATGTTTACTGAAGAACGTTATCTGGAACGTCAATTCGGTGATGAATATTTGAATTGGTCTTTACAAGTTCCGGCATTTATACCCAAGTTTGCTCAGTACCAAAAAGGAGAGATTCCATTTTCTTTTAAATCAGTGTTACGGCGTGAATATTCGGGGATTTTTGCGTTAGTTCTTGGTTTTACCACTGTAGATTATTTGAGAGCTTTGAATTTAAGTAACTACACCGCAACTTCGATGGAATGGTGGCGTCCCTCCTTATTTTTATTGATTATATTTTTAGTCCTGATGTTGGTATTGAGAACGTTGAAACATCATACCCATCTATTGGATAAAGAGCCCAATCGCGATTAGGATTTATCAGAACTTGAGTCTTATTCCACCCAAGAAATTGATTCCGGCTTGCGTATAATAGCCGTCCATAAATTTTTCAATTCCTCCTTCATAGTATTTATAGAGCCATGCATTGCTCTCATATTGAGCATTAAAGAGATTATTTATGTTAAAAAAGAGCCCTATTTCCGGAATTATTTTTGTATGAAACTCGTAGCTTAGATTCAAATTTGTTGTGGAATAAGGTTTTAGAATATAATGATCATCACTGCTATTGTCAAGATATTGTTTGCTGACAAATTTAGTAACGAGTCCGATGTTAAAATGCTTCAAAGGAGTAAAGACAAATTCGTTTGCAGCCACAATACTCGGAGAAAAGGAAATATCGGTTGTTTCAAGCTGATTTTGCTCTTGGGACCAGGTATCCCAATTATCAACATATTCTGTATAGTTCAATATTTTGTTTAGACTGAAAGTTCCATTAATTTTCCATTGGAAAAAGGAAACGGGTTTATAAGTAGAGATGATTTCAATCCCGGTGCGATAGCTTTGTGGCACATTGGTCATGATAGCTGCGCCGACATCATTAATTTCGCCTGTAAGAATCAACTGATCTTTGTAATACATAAAATAGAGATTACTATTCAGGGCGAAGGTCTTGGTTTTAAGTCGATATCCGAGTTCGAGGTCATACAAGGTTTCAGGAACCGGTTTTTTTTCGTTTGGAGAATCGATTAAATCGGCGCGGGTAGGTTCTCTGTTAGCCATCGCAAAAGAGCCATAAACGGATTGATTCAAATGTTCATTTTGTTTGCCTTTCCAGGAATAATGGAATCCCAATTTGGGGTTGAAAAAGTTCCAAATGTAATCTTGGAAAATATTGGTCAGGTTATCGTCAGAACCGTCTATCAGGTAATTAATTCGGCGATATTGCAGATCTAAATAGGCGTAAATATTTTCATCTAAAGAATATGATGCAGTTCCAAAAATATTCAATTGTGTTTTATCCCCTATTCCTTCGTACCAACGGTGGTTAATTGGGGTATTTCCTGCATATTGCATCCAGATAATGTTTCCGTAGTGTTCGCCCTGATATCGGTTTACGGCACCTCCGAGCGACCAGGAAAAGCTATTTCTTTTGGCACCCTCTCTCGATGGTTCTGTCATGCGGTGTTCGATATTAAAAGTGGCTCCGTAGAAATAATTGTCTAAATATTTTCTTACAATCAGGTCTGTTTGGGTAAGGGTATCGTGTTCCAATACAAGCATTGGGAGTCCGTAGTCTTCAAAACTTTTATTTGACTTATAATTTTCGTAATAGCCTAGTCCTCTGGTCAGGTGGCTTCCCACATCTATTTTGAAATTATGTTCTAATTTTTCGGTGTAATATTTTTTATTGGTTGAATAAAAAAGTTGATAGTGAGTTTGTTGGTAATTATCGGTTTCATTATCGTAATAATGGACATTTCCGTTTGCGTCATAATATTCTCCGCAACTATTATAGGTACGATTGGTTTTTAGCGAATCAGAGGGCACCCCATTCCAGGCGAGGCCGGTTTTTTCATTTCCATAGATTAAGTTAAAAGTCAGTTTTCCGTAGTCACGAGACAAGTCTTTGGAGAGCAAGCGGTAGTCGGTAGTAAAGAAAAGTGAGTTTAAATTTGCAGAGGCGCGGTCGATATAGCCCTTACTTTGAATATTGGAGTAGCTTACGGCAGCAGACAAGCGATTTTTAATCAACCCTGTACTTGCGGAGACCGTATTGCGGAAAGTGTAGAAAGAGCCGGCAGATGAGGTAATTTCCAAGAATGGATCTGCGTTTGCGGTTAATGTGGAGAAATTCATGGTCGCTCCGAAAGCTGCGGCCCCGTTGTTAGAAGTTCCAACGCCTCGTTGGATTTGTAGATTATCGACGTGTGTCCCGAAGTCGGGCAGATTGACAAACCAAGAGCCTTGAGATTCGGCATCATTTAAGGCAATTCCGTTGACAGTTACATTAATTCGGGTTTGATCAATCCCGCGGATACGCATATAAGTGTAGCCGATTCCGGTTCCGGCATCTGAAGTCGTAATCATCGAAGGAATTTGGTCGAAAAGATTATTAATACTGCCGTTTCCTTGTGATTTTTTAATTTCTTCCCGATTGACAACCGAAGAAGAGAAAATCTCTTCTCCACCGGGTCGGGTCCATGTAATTCCGACGCCTTTCAGTTGGATAGGGTGGAGGGAGTCGTTATCGCCGATGGTTTGTCCGTTTAAGGGTTGGGATTGGAGTCCCATTAGGGCAAATGCCCAAAAAGGAATCAAACTCCATTTAATGGAGTTTTTTGTGGATTTGTGGAATTTTTTTTTCATAACTCTGACGAATTTAATTTAATAAATAACTTAAAGTCGAAAGAGGGTCTGTACGGAAGATAATTGCAATGTATCCCTACGTCGGCATTACCCGCATCAGGTTCATTGGGTTTAATCTCAGCCTTTCGGCACCCCTTTCATTCGGGGGCAAAGATACATAATTTTTTTGTATGGTATTTTGAAATTACGAATATGCTCGTTTTGTATGAATACCTTATAAGAATTTAAGCAAATGACGGGTGATCCATTCAAGTTGTTCGAGTGACAATTCTGTGTGCATCGGTAGTGAAATCACTTTGTTGCAGAGCGCTTCCGTGACGGGCAGATCGCCGGTTTTACCACCAAGAGAAGCAAATGCATTTTGCAGGTGGAGCGGTACCGGATAATAAATCATTACAGGAACCTCTACACTATTCATATTTTCAATCAGTTTTGCACGGTCAACATCCTGAAGACGCAGCGTATATTGATGAAAAACATGCGAAGAGTAATCGGCACATGAGGGAGTAATCAGTTTAGGATTTCCGACAAAAGCCTCATTATAAAAATTTGCAGCATTTCTGCGGGCAGCGGCGTACTCGTCCAAATGTTTTAATTTAACGCTTAGAACTGCAGCCTGAATACTATCGAGGCGCGAATTTACCCCAATCATCTCATGATAATAACGTTTAAACATTCCGTGGTTCACAATACCACGCATCAGATAATCCAGATGGTCATCATGAGTAAAAAGCGCACCCCCGTCTCCGTAGCAACCCAGGTTTTTGGAGGGGAAAAAGGAAGTACAGCCGATAGTGCCCATAGTGCCGGCTTTTTTGGTAGTACCATCTTTAAAGGTATAATCAGCACCTATTGCCTGGCATGCATCTTCAATCACGAAAAGATTATATTTTTTCGCCAAATCAAGAAGAGGTTCCATATCACAGCATTGGCCGAACAAATGAACGGGCACAATAGCTTTTGTTTTGGGGGTAATTGCCTTTTCAATTTCTGCAACATTCATATTGAATGTATGGGCTTCCACATCGACAAAAATGGGAGTAAGGCCAAGCAGACCGAGTACTTCTGCGGTAGCAATAAACGTAAAAGCAGAGGTTATCACCTCGTCACCGGGTTTCAGTCCGAGCGCCATCATCGCAATTTGAAGTGCATCCGTTCCATTGCCGCAGGGAATTACGTGTTTTACACTAAGGTAATTTTCGAGTGCTGATTGGAATCCATGAACTGCAGGACCATTAATAAAAGCAGAAGATTCGACTACTTCTGCAATACCGGCATTGATTTCGTTTTTTATTTTTTGATATTGACTCTTCAGGTCAACCATTTGGATGGGATTCATCTTGAAATAGGTTAGTGAAACAACTCTTTTTTTATTTTAGTCCATTGTTCGTCGGATAATTTAGCCCCGATAGTATTGCCCAATTCCGCAGCCAAGTAAGATGCGAGATAACCGGCTTGATTAGGAGAATAGTCATTCATAAGTCCGTACAAGAAGCCGGACGCATAAATATCGCCCAATCCATTGGCATCAATGCAATCGCCGCCCACGGGGGGAATCGTATAAATTGTATTATTCATTTTCACGAGAGAACCGCGTTTTCCGAGTTTCACAACGGATACATCACAATAATGAGAGAGAAAGTCGAGAGCTGCAGATTCCTCTTTTCCGGCAATGGCTTTAACCTCTTCTTCATTTCCAAAGATAATGTTTACATAATTTTCTAAAAGATGTAATACAAAATCGCGATTTTGTTCCATTACATTATAGCTTCCCATATCCATAGATAGGAGCAGTCCATGTTTTTTGGCTTGTTGGCAGACATGTTCAATGAGATCATGGTTAAAAACGAGATAACCTTCTACGTGGATATATTGATAATCACGGAAGATTGCGTTATCAATATCTTCCGGCTTCAGATCGGCCGCGGCGCCGAGGTACGTTGCGAAAGTTCGTTCCGCATCCGGTGTCATAAAAGTGGTTGCAATTCCTGTATCTCGTGGAGAAATGACGAGGTGGGGTGTGATTTGGCTATGGAGGAGATCTTGTTTAAAAAAGCCACCCATCGGGTCTTCGGAAATTTTCCCGATATAGCCTGTTTTTGCGCCAAGACGTGCCAAACCGTGAATCGTATTTGAAGTAGAGCCTCCTGAAGCCACCTTTTGTTCCATATTGCGAATGACATGATGAATTTCCCTTTTTGTTTGTTCGTCAATCATCTCCATTCCCCCTTTTTTCAAGGAAAATTGTTGAAAAAGTTCTTCATCGGAAATGGCAACGATAACATCCACTAATGCATTTCCTATTCCTACAATTTTTTTCATATCTATTAATTAGGCGGCAAAGGTACATCATTTTTTTTTTTGATCATTTTTTTTTAGAATAATTAACAGGCATTGTGAGCTTGTCGCAAGTTTCTAAGAATAAGAAATCTTTTATTTTTGTGTGAAATTTTTATACAAATAATAAAAAATATTATTAATGTGATATTTAATCTTTTTTTTTGTATTTTTGCATCCCGAAAATTATAACGAAAAATATTAAAAAAGAAGAGATTATTATGTATTTAACAACTGAAGTTAAACAAGGAATTTTTAAAGAGTTCGGAAAAAGTGAATTTGATACCGGCTCACCGGAAAGCCAAGTGGCATTATTTACACACAGAATCAAGCATCTTACAGAACATTTAAAAGAAAATAAAAAAGATCAGGCAACCAAAAGATCATTGGTTGCATTGGTAGGAAAAAGAAGAAGACTTTTAGATTATCTGAAACAGCAAGATGTTGAAAGATACAGAGAGATTGTAAAGAAATTAGGATTAAGAAAATAATCTATATAGAAAGCGCTTGAAGGCAATTTTTTGAAATTGCCTTCTTTTGCATTTGTTCATTTCAGACAGAGAAGCAAATTTCTTTAATCCGACAAGAGTAAAAACCAAACAATTAAAACAAAATTATGCTAGGAATTAATAAAACATTTGATTTAGGTGATGGAAGAATGGTAACCATTGAAACGGGAAAATTGGCTAAACAAGCTGATGGAGCTGCTGTTGTGAAAATGGGGAATACCATGTTGTTGGCAACAGTATGTTGCAAAAAGGAGGCATCCGAAAATGTTGATTTTATGCCGTTACAGGTAGATTATCAGGAAAAATACGGAGCTGTTGGTCGTTTTCCGGGAGGATTTTTTAAACGTGAAGCGCGTCCGTCGGAATATGAAATTTTAATTTCTCGTCTTATTGACCGGGCAATCAGACCATTATTCCCGGAAAATTTTCATGCAGAAACACAAGTTTTGGTTACCTTAATTTCAGGAGATCGCAATAATTTCCCTGATGCTTTGGCATGTTTGGCCGCATCTTCTGCATTAGCAGTATCAACAATCCCTTT
>JAKIZI010000060.1 GCA_022708105.1 Bacteroidota bacterium | reverse complement strand
GAATGCAATACGGGAGCTGGCACTTCTTGAAAAAGAGGAACGAGCAAGCTTTGCGTTTCTTGCAGAAAACACAGCGAAGATTATAAAAAACGCGTTGTTGAAAATTGAATATTTCCAAGACAACCGGCAATTTGTGATGAATGCCATTGATATATGGGAAAAGTGGTCTGAAAATTATTGTGTATTCAAAACAACATATCGTGAAGATTTGAAGACCGCCTGTGAGAATGACAGTATTAAAGAAGAAGTCTGGAGCAAATGGTATGAAAATTGGCAAAGCATTCGTTTTGCTATCGAACAAAAGGTTCAGCCAATGATTGAACGAGGACTGAAATCTGTAATTCCAACAATAACAGAAACGAAGGTCAGCGTACCGGAATTGCTTATTGCTGCACTTGACGGGTATAAAGGCAGTATTGATAAGTTCTTTATAGAAGACAGAAAGGGCATCTATCAGAAATTTGTATTCCAACCCGGAGGAGAATTACAGGACAAGTTTGAAAGTGAAAGCGAACTTTATAAATGTACTACTTCTTTGCAGAGTGCATTGCAGGAAATTATTTTTAACTGCGCTAACACTGAAGACCGTGTTTTTATTCTGAAATGGGCAAACAGCTTGCTGGACATTCAGATTGATGAGATTCTTAGCTTTGTGGCAGACAATGATTTACAGAAAATTTCAAAGACAATTCTCTCTGAATTTGCAACTCTGAAGCAGAAAAATTATGATGTGTATCTGGCGGATGCAAAGGCTTATGGAGAAGAAAAATCTCGCAGAGAAAAGGAATATAATTCACTGATTTTCAAAATGCGCAATGATTTGATGAAACAGAATAATTACGTGAAGAATTAGAAAACAAATCACTGAAGTATTGTTGATAAAACAGGGGGTTAAAACAGTATGACCGAATTAGAAACATTAACCACACAGCGAGATAAACTTCTCGTAAAGATAAGAGAAATTGAAGCAACTTGCGAGGGCATTGAAAATGAAAATAATGCCAAGCTTGTGCAGAAATTTAATTTAGAGCAAGCGCAGCTTAAAGCACAGATAGGTGAAATACAGGCAAAACTGAATGCAGCGCAAGGAAAATTATCGTCTATCAATACCGAAATTGCTAAGCTGTCCGGAACAGGCATTAACAAAATACTGGAAGCTATAAAAAATCAAGATTGGTATTTGTTTAAAAACAAGCCTAATATTTATTTTAACAAGCTTACCGGTGTTTTATGGACAAATAATAATTATGAATATTCACGAAAAAGGATATCTGAGGAAGAGGCAAGGGCCTTAAACATCAATAGCTTATGTATTGATGGTTTTTCTAATTGGAAAATGTGTGACCGAAGTAAATACCCTGATCATTGTAATTATCAAGTAGAAGGTAATCTTATACTTTACAATCATACATTATTGGATCAAAATCCAAATTATGAAAGTAATGTTTCAAAAAACAATCCGGTCTACACAGAAAAGGAACGCCTGCAATTTACTCTCGACCTATTTGTTAAAAATGAACTCTTGCCTATTTTTGACGATGATGAAATCACACAGCTTTATAAGAAAATCTGCTTTGAAAAGCCTATTCTCTTAGAACAGTTACAGGAATTGCAGTCACAAATTGAAGCATTGCAGACAGTTACCCTGCTATCTTCTGATTTCGATTATACCGCTTTGCTTGCAAAATATGATATCAAGGCGATTGATGCATCCATCATCAAATACTGTCAGGCGGTTCAGCAATGGACGAATGAATTAATGGCCAACCTGGATTATTACGAACAGGAAATGGATTCGGTCATTCGTGACTTTAATCTGATTAGGTTAAAGCTGTCAAAGAAATATGAAGATAATCCGAATTTAACAGATGATGAGAATGCCTTGCTTTCCCGGCGCCAGAGTTATTTTCAAAATAGATTCTCATTAGGAATGCACAGTGTAAAATCAAAAATTCTCGCGGTAAAAAAACAGGCTGATGATTTGGAATACCGCATTAATGAAATCGACAATGGGGAGAATGCAATACGGGAGCTGGCACTTCTTGAAAAAGAGGAACGAGCAAGCTTTGCGTTTATTGCAGAAAACACAGCGAAGATTATAAATAAAGCATTTTTGAAAATTGAATATTTCCAAGACAACCGGCAATTTGTGATGAATACCATTGACATATTGGAAAAGTGGTCTAAAAATTATCGTGTATTCAAAACAACATATCGTGAAGATTTGAAGACCGCCTGTGAAGATGACAGTATTGAAGAAGAGGTCTGGAGCAAATGGTATGAAAATTGGCAAAGCATTCGTTTCGCTATCGAACAAAAGCTTCAGCCAATGATTGAACGAGGACTGGAATCTGTAATTCCAACAATAACAGAAACGAAGGTCAGCGTACCGGAATTGCTTATTGCTGCACTTGACCGGTATAAAGTCTGTATTGATAAGTTCTTTATAGAAGAGAGAAAGAGCATTTATCAGAAATTTGTATTCCAAGCCGGAGGAGAATTACAGGACAAGTTTGAAAGTGAAAGCGAACTTTATAAATGTACTACTTCTTTGCAGAGTGCATTGCAGGAAATTATTTTTAACTGTGCTAACCCTAAAGACCGTGTGTTTATTCTGAAATGGGCAAATAGCTTGCTGGACATTCAGATTGATGAGGTGCTTAGCTTTGTGGCAGACAATGATTTACAGATAATTTCAAAGACAATTCTCTCTGAATTTGCAACTCTGAAGCAGAAAAATTATGATGTATATCTGGCAGATGCAAAGGCTTATGGAGAAGAAAAATCACGCAGAGAAAAGGAATACAATTCACTGATTTTCAAAATGCGTAATGCTTTGATGAAAAAATGAATGATATTATAGCAAAACCGATAGAAATTTTTGAAATTGAACCGAGCGAAGAATGGCAGTATATTAAACCAAAGCGTGGTGACCATATACGTGTTCTAAGGTCAGACATTTACTCGCATCATGGGGTTTACATTTCAAATGACGAAGTGATTCATTTCAGTGGCACTGATGATGACAGCGTTTTGGATTGGTCAAAGTGCGAAGTTATTTGTACTGACCTTGAACAATTTCTGCGTGGTGGAACAGTAGAGATTAAAATATATACGGATGACGAGTTGATTGATCTCTACCCGGTGGAACATATCGTTAATTACGCAAGAGCATGTCTTGGCGATAAGGGGTATAATCTTGCGTTTAATAACTGCGAGCATTTTGCAAATGTATGCACATTAGGCAGGTTTCGCAGTAGACAGGTTGAAAGAGTACTAAGTGGTAAGATGCCATTAAAGGAGAATAAGGGAATGGGATTATTAAGTATTTTCGGAAATGTTGCCAGGAGTACTGTCGGATTTTTTAAAGGATTCCTTGGAGGCGAAAGTAGTGGTGGAAGCGGAAGTGGTGGTGGAAGTCGATCCAGTTCAACCACTACATATGAACCGGATAAAGTGAGGGTTGCTGAAATTGAGGCAGATACCAAAATTCGCCTTGCAGGTATGGAAAATGACCGAATTGAATTGATGAAACAGGCACGATTGGATATTTTGCAGTACGAAACAGAAAGCAAGATTGCCTTGGAACAAGCAAAAGCACAGGGGTTGTCTATTATAGCACAAACCATTATTGCAATGCAGGATAAGCTGAATGAAGTGGCTGAAAAACGTTTGCTAATAATTGAAAAAGGTTCATTGCAGGTTATCAAAGATATTGAAAATTTCTATAATGAACTCGGTACAAAAATTCAAGAGGATGATGACAGATATAATACCGAAAAGCTGCCGGAATTGCTTTCCATTCTTAAAAAATATGAGATCGGAACACCTTCACACACTTTGTATATGAAGAGAATCGAGGAAGATATGGCGATGCAGGCAAAACACGTCACACAGCAGCTGGGTAATCTTTCACAGAGACAAACTCAGATTATTGATGGTTTCCTTGCAAGCAAAGAACGTATTATCGAGCAGACAGGACAGATAACCGTTGGAATGGTGGAAACAATACAGAAGCAGATACTTGCCTTGGAAACATCACCGGCCAATAATACAGCTAAAGATGTAAAGGCGTTGCCTAATCCCGATAGATTGCCTTCGGGAGAGAATAACAATTATTAAGCCGGTAATTATATAACCTTTAAATAGTGGTTTTAAAGCCCTCATAAAGCCCTCATTGTTTGGGGGCTTTTTATATTTCGGTTCTTAAGCTCAACAATTCGTATAAGGAGAATTCGCGAGTTCTTCCTTTAATAGTCATTCTTTCTAAAAACTTCAGTTTACCTTTGCCCATTAACCCTCTTATTGTGTTTGGACATATCAAAATGCCGGTTTCTGTTGCTTTATAAGCTTGATCTTTAAGTCTTGAGGCAAGGTTTACAGGGTTTCCTATAACAGTAAAGTCTAATTTGCCTTTGCGTGAGCCGATTTTTCCTGATACAGCCAAACCCGAAGAAATACCGATTTTAACTTTGAGAGTGCTGCCTGAAAAGTTGTATTTTTCACTTATTTTAAGAGCGGCTTTGCAGCAGTTTAAGACCTGATTATTGTCAGTGTTTTCTCCTTTTCGGAATACAATCATTAAAGTATCACCTATTAACTTATCGATTTGTCCGTAATTTTCGGTAGAAATTTGATCGGCGCAATCAATCAGATCGCTTAACACTTCGGTTATCTCTTCAGATGACGTATTCACGGCAGTATTGATTATAGAGCAAAACATTATACTTACCTCAATGCGTTCGCCTCCGGGGCGAAGATTGGCAAATTTATTGGCGCTAATTTCTTCTAATATATCGGAAGCCAAATAATTGGACATGCGTTCTTTTTGCAAAAGTCCTTTGCTCATATTATTAAATGCAATGCTTAAGTCTTTAAACTCGTCTGATGAATAATTTTCTATTTGTTGGTTGTAATTGCCTTTTGTAACTGCATAGGATGCATTTTCAAGTTGACGTATGGGATTAAGAAAAATTTGACGTAAAAACAAAACAACCGCAGATATTATTAAAATAAAGTAAATAGCGGCTATTATAATTGGAGAAAAAAGAGTAACATCGACCGTAGTTTTTTCGATTTTAATTAAAATTACAGTGTTTAATTTTTGCAAAACGTTTGAAATATATCTTGTGCCCTCTTTTTCGATAATCGAAGTCGATAAGGTTTTTACAGTCGTTGAAAGTAAATCTGCAGCTGTTTTTGTCATGAATTCTTTATGGCATCTGAAATCTGTTGTGGGAGGAATTTCGTCCCTTTTCACTAACGGCACAAAACATACGGAATAGGTGTAATCACCTTCTTTTTTTTGTAAAATATTAGGTGATTTTGCTATAAATTCATCAATTAAGTCATTTGTATTGAAAAAAAGAACGCTTAGCTTAAGCAGAGTAGATTTAAATATTTCATCAGGATTAGAATAAAATTCGGGGATAATTGTGTAAATTCTGTTTAAATCGCCACCGTCAATTATATTTATATTGCCGGGGTTATCCAATAACCTATCGTAGGTTTCAGGTGAAGGAAGAAGCTGTATTTTCCAATCACCGGGGGACATTTTTTTGTTCATCGGTATAGGAACTAAAGCATTATAGAATATTGAAGATATTAAGTATAAGGCATCGTTTTCAATACTGTTGAGTCTGTTGTCAAGTTCACCTTGTTTTATAACAGGCTGAACTGCTAGGGGGTTAAGGTTCTCGTCTATTGCTTCATTCTTGCTGTTATAAATAATAACTTCATTAGAAGAATTTTTGTTATAAACAATAAAAACCCTGTTTTTTCTTGAGTCAAGAGTAACGGTTGTTGCATTAATTTGTTTTATGCGATCTTTAAAGTATTTAACGAGGTATACTAAATCTCTGTTAGTTATTTCGTCGGCAATTTTAGATATGCGGGCTTCCCGGTTTTCGACAAAAGCCAGTAATTCCTTTTCCAATGAATCCGAATAAGACTGTGCAAACCTGTTAAATTCTATTTCTTTGTGAGTTTTGCTATGTTCTTGATAATATATTATTGAGCCCGCAAAAATAGAAAAAGGAATCAGGGAAACTGCAAAAATGCTTGCAAAGATGACCGTCGATATTTTAAACCTACCGGCATATCCAAAAAGACCGATGCGAAAAATCAAAAGAGAGAACAGTAAAAAGAACAATAAAATTGGGATCTTGCTTTGCTCAAAGACTCTACGAATTGGGTGCGTTAGGCTTTCATTGCCTGAAGAAACTTTTAACATTAAGATGTTATTTATGGTGTTTAAAACATTCTTCGGGTAATAGCTGCCCCCTGAGGACAGTCTTAGTAATACTTGATCTGATGGTAGACCCATTAAAGATATTTCATTCTTTGTGTTATCGAATTGAAATTTACTTTCAAACTCTTCAGGTTTCAACAATAAACTTTGATTGCTTTTAAGTTTTTTATAACTTCGCTCAATTCCTGAAAAAACTGACTTCTTTGCGGCAAAATCTAAAAGCTGTCGCAAACTAATATCATTTTCTCTTACTATTGCCAAAGCACCATTGTAATAAAGGTTGTTTTTGCTAGGTAAGTTAAAATAGCAGATAAGTAAGCGACCCATATCAGTAATTCCACTGATATATGAAAACACTTCACCGGGGTTTGTTTCTATATCACCCGGGATTTTCAATATTTGTCTAAGATAGCTTTCTGCTCTTTTGTAGCCCGGAACAATTGCTGTCGCTCTGCCAATATCAATTTTTCCTTTGTCGCACTTTTGTTTTATAACGGACAACGCCATAGATTTGGGAAAATAACCTATTGATTTTTTGTGTTCTGATGAAAAATACACATCGCAATTGTTCTTGTCAGAGTTGTACAATATTAGACCAACAAGCGGTAAATCAGTGTTTTCTTTAAATAACTTTGCAGTCTCAGAAGCTGAATCAGAAATAAATAAATTTTTGTTATTATTTAGAGTCTCTTCAAGAAAACGAGTAAATGAAAGGTCTTCCTTAAATGCCTGCATTTCACTGCTTAAATTTATCTTAA
>JAKIZI010000005.1 GCA_022708105.1 Bacteroidota bacterium | reverse complement strand
TGCTTGGCTCGTCCAACAAAACCAATTCGGGTTGATGAATGGAAATTCCCGCCAAAAAAACTTTTGTTTTTTGTCCTCCGCTTAACGTTTCCATTTTTTGCGATAAGTCTAAGCCGTCCAATTGCCAAAAGTTCAGTGCCTCTTTGCAACGGTCTTCTATTGTCCAATCGTCATTCAGCAAATTGAAATTTTCCTCGCTTGTGTTTCCGTTCAAGATGTCTTTCAAAGCGTTCAATTTGCCTTCAATTCGCAACGCTTGTGCTATTGTCAAATGATTGAATTGTCCGAAAATTTGCGGAACATAATACGGCTCTGCGTCAATGTTTATTTGTCCGCTTGAAGGTTGAAGTTCGCTTGCAATAATTTTGAGCAAGGTAGATTTCCCTACTCCGTTGTTGCCTATTAAAGCTGTCTTTTCGTGATTGTTTACTGTCAGATTGATGTCGCTAAACAGTAAATCTTTGCTAGGGTGTGTATATGAAATGTTTTGTAAAATCAACATAATTTCTTTCGTTAAAGATGAAACAATACAGCAACCGCTTTGCGGTTGTTGTTCTGATATGTCTGAAAGAAATTATTTTTTACATTCTGTCTTTACTTAATTTTTTGTGTCTGCAAATATATGAACTTTCTGTTTAGCACGGTCGATTGTAATATAGCCGCTAACTTGTTTATAACCGTAACTCTTTTCCCCATTTATTACGGTTAGCTTCCAATTATAGGTGGATAACCGTATATTTCATGTTACACAATTGCATTTTTTATGACTACAAATATAAACTTTTTTATAATGTTTCAAATGGACTTATGATATTTTTTAAACTTTTTTCTGTTACATGAGTGTATATCTCAGTTGTCTTACTGCTTTTGTGCCCCAATAACTACTGAATATATCTTAAATCATTGTTGTCCGGTAAAAAATAAAAACCATCAAAAACAATCAAAAGTCCTTGATAATCAAGTATACGATTTTGTTTTTGAAAAAGTAAGCCCCCTAATCAAAAAAGAACTATCTCTGCCACGAAGAACGCGCGTCGGCCCGGCAAAAAGCAGAGGCGGCGGTGCTGTGAATGCCAAACAGCTTAGCGGTTCTTGCAAAACCGCTTGTCGTTTCCTTGTTTTGTTAGAACCGCTTAGCTGCTTGGGAGAGCGGGCGGATTTCTTTTTGCCTTGATTTTTTGGTACTTTTGTATCAAGACAAAAGTACGAAAGAGAAATAAAGAAAATTGCGATATTATTATTGGTTTCTCGGTACTTATTTTACCGGACAACAATAATAAAATTTTTGTCTTTTAGAACAAGAAGTTTGTCAAGTAATATTTTTCTTAAAATTTTTGGCATATGATTATCTTTAATTTAATACTACAAAGATAATTTAAATTCCTCAAAGTTTTATATTTTGCCAAGTTTAAGGAATTGTTTTTCGAAAATTAGCCGTTTCGTTTGATGCTGCCCAACGGTTTGGCGCTTGGCGTTCGGGCGGGTTTCGGAACACAAAGTTTCAAGTTTGCACGACACCCCGCCTGACGCAAAACCAGTGTTATGTGTACCCCTTCTATTCATTGTCATTTGTAGCAAATCAAAATACCGAACAAATCTTCAAGATGCAGCGCACCGTCTCAAAAATCATTAATCCAAAAAATCGAATTTACGGAACACAAATATCCTGAATTTGGTCAATTTTTAGCAGAAAAATATTACCGCTAAGACGCAAACCCCTTGCCGTCCAAGGCGTGAGGCAGTAGGCGGAAAGCCCGCAAAGACGGAAGCCGATGTGCCGCTGCTGCAAAAAAGCGTGTAATCTGCAAATAAAAAACCAACAATTTTTCGTAAATAATTTTCGGCAGTTTTTCAATTAGATTATGAGCAGAAAAGCAGTCTTCCTTCGGTGGCGTAGCCACCGAAGGAAGACTGCTTTTCTATTCTTTATTTGTCAAAGATCTCCTTTCTATTTTCCATTCTGTAACTGTTTCCTTGCAATTTTATAACTTGACAGTGATACAGAAGTCTGTCTAAAAGTGCTGTTACTAAAACTTCATCATCCAAGGCTTCTACCCACTGCTGAGGGGATTTATTGGTAGTAATGATAACAGAACATTGCTGATGTAAGTGGTTTATTAAATTGAAAAATGACGTTGCTTCTACTTTCTTTACAGGGAACATCATAATGTCGTCTATTACGACAAGATTTGCCTTGATTAATCGATTGTAGGCTGATAAAGAATTAGCAATCATATCTTTGGTCTTTAAAATGTTAACAAGCTCTTCCATAGTAAGAAAATAGGCTTTATAGCCCTTATTTATAGCATCGTTGACCAGTCCGGAAGCAATATATGATTTTCCCGTGCCACTCGGGCCCATAAGAATGAGATTGTATGCTTGCTCTACCCAAAGAAGTTCTCTTAATTGCTTAAATTGTTGTCTGTCAAGACCATTAATATGATTAAAATCATAATCATCCAAATTGCTATTTTTGAGTAATTTTGCTAATTTGCGACGTCTGTCAAGATCGCTGCTTTGTCGCTGTTTTACCTCTTGACAAACAATATTCCGTATAAATTCCATATACGTTGGATTATCTATCTGTGCTTGATGGATAAGGCTTTCTAAATTATTGCGTAAATTGGTTAGCCTAAGATAATCGGCATATTCTTTTATTTGTTTTAGATCATTCATGTTTATTGATTTAATATGTTTGTATAAGTATTGATATTACTTTTCATTGGGGTTGTATCTCTCAACTGTACTGAACTGGGCAAGTGGGTTTCAATATTTGGGCACAAAATAAACTCTGAACTTTTTATCTCTTCTGTCATCTTTTTTGCTGCCTCTATAACATTGTATGCATTAAATAAATCGTTTTCAATACAATACCTGATTGCCTCTTTCCTTATTTTTTCCGTAAACCCGCCAAGTTCTCTTTTGAGAATGCGAATATTATCGTGCAGATGACGTGACTTACTGGCAGGAAAACAATCTAAAAACAGACGCACTATTTCATCAGGATAGGCTTCCATGAGTTCTTTTTTTGCCTTCTCTATTGAGAGTGTTCGGTCTCTTCCATGGCTCGTGTTTTTTATGAATTGACCTTTTAAATGGCAGATATCATGTTGCGCAATGAGAACACCGTATTCATCCATAATAAATAATTTGTCGTTTTCCTCTGATACCCGTACTATAGTATTATGCCCCCTATAAGTCCCTAATGGCAAGGAATAACGATTTCCAAAGTAATTTAAGGTATTGTCTTTGATTACATTACGAACCTCCAATGACTCCTTGACTCCTATTCGTTGTTCCGGTTTTAAGGATATCAAATAGGGGCGTTCTTTTTCCCACTCTTCTTTCGGTATTAAATGGGTAACGGAGTGCACTTTGCCATTGCCGGTACGTGACAACCATGACATGGACAAGTCATTAAGATGTTGGTCATTCACGTATTCACGGCCTTTAAGAAAATTACTCTTCGCATACTTCACATAATTTTCAACCATTCCCTTACTCTCAGGATCGGAGGGACGACAGAATACCGGCTCAAAGTCCATTTGGGATACATAAGATTGAAACTCTTTGCTCAGAATATAATCTCCAAGATTCTCCTTATTTATAAATACCGAGTCTTGATCATAAATTATCTTTCGCGGTTGACCTCCAAAAAACGCAAATGCCTTATCATGTGATAAAATGGCACTCTCTGCCGTAAATGAACGACTTTGATAATAATAAAACTTATATCGGCTACGACATAAAACCATAACCATAAAATATACCTTATGGCGTCTGCCACTAATGGTTTGCATCCATTTTTCTCCAAAATCTACTTGTGCATACTCACCATATGGACTCTCTTCTCGGCGCTCATATTGTCGTAGTTTTGGAGGTTCTCTTTTCGGAAGAGAACAGCTTTTTCTAATATATTCTACATAGTTATAAACGGTCTTTTCACTCACTATAGGTAAGTCAGGATAATTCTCCAATAGTCTGTCGTGAATGGCTGCTGACGATAATGACCCATCTTTCCTTAATAATGCCTTTATATGATCGCGATAACCATCCAGTTTCTTTATCCGATAATGACTCTTTTCCAACCACCTATAATATTCTGATTCACTCATCGACAGATAATGACGAACTGTGTCTCGATGAATATCTAAATTTCTGGCTATCTTACTTTTACTATAACCTTCATCTGATAATTCTTTAATTTTGCTCCACATAATTGTTTTGGTTTTGATTATTTGTCTTACTTTCATCTTTTCGGGTTTTATTATGCAACAAATTTGAGATAATTAACGATTATAGTTCCCAAATCTGTTGGTTTTTATTTACCGATTTCTGTCGGTTGTTATTTACCAAAAACTGTCGGTGCAAAATTACCGATTACAAAAAAGCGACCGGAGGAAGCTCTTTTTGCAGCTTTGCGGCATCACGGTTTCCGGCTGCGGACTTGGACCCGGACGCCGGCGGCGAAGCCGGCACGCCCATATAAAAAAGAAGAATATTAATAGATGATGAATTTTTGTACTTTTGCTTTTTGTTAATTTAAAATATAAATAATCATGAAAAGAATAGTACTGTTGTTTTCTGTTTTGTTGATTGGAGAAATGCTCTTTGCCCAACAAACTTATTGGGTTTTCTTTACGGATAAAGCCAACGTAACTTTTGACCCGTATGCCTATTTTGATGCAAAAGCAATTGAAAGGCGTGAATTGAATCATATTTCGCTGTATGAGCTCTCCGATTATCCACTCAACGACAGTTACAAAGCAGCTATTGCGGACTTATCGGAGGAGGTTGTCGGAGAAACCCGTTGGTTTAATGCCGTGGCTGTTGTTGTTGACGAAGCGTCTCTGGAGATTATTAGAAGTTTTCCTTTTGTTAAAGAAGTGGAATTGATTGATAATGATGCGGTATTGGCATCGTCTTCCGATGAACATATAATGTACGAAGAGGAGAAGGCGGAATCGATTGATGAACTGCTCGAGCAGGTGCAACGATTTAACGGGGAATTGTTTGTTCAGAATCAGATTGATGGAAAGGGGATTCGTATTGCCGTGTTTGACGGTGGTTTCCCGGGGGTGGATAAACATCGCGCATTCGCTCATTTACGTAAAAATAATCAGATTCTCAAAACATGGAATTTTCCTGCCAAAAAAGAGAATGTGTACGGATGGAATTCGCATGGAACGATGGTGCTGAGTTGTATTGCCGGTATGGAAAATGGGAAGAAAATGGGATTGGCTACCGGGGCTGAATTTCTATTGGCGCGAACAGAAATCGGTCTTGAGCCGGCTAAAGAGGAAGTGTGGTGGATGCAAGCAGTAGAATGGGCGGATAAAAATGGGGCAGATGTAATTAACAGTTCTTTGGGATACGGAAAGTCACGATATAATCCTAAGGATATGGACGGAAAGAAATCTTTGGTGAGCAAAGCTGCCAATATGGCTGCCGCCAAAGGAATGCTGGTGTGTAACTCTATGGGCAATGAGGGAATGGACAAGGCATGGCGCGTATTGATTACTCCTGCAGATGCCGATAGTGTCCTTTCCGTGGGAGGAATTGAGCCAGAAACCAACGAGCATATCAATTTCAGTTCTTACGGTCCAACGTACGACGGTAGAATGAAACCCAATGTGTCTGCGTTTGGAACGGCTCGCGTTGCTCATCCTAAAGGCGGCTATACTTCTGCTTCAGGAACCTCTTTTTCGAGTCCCCTTGTTGCCGGTTTTGTTGCGTGTGCGTGGCAAACCCGACCGAATATGACGGCCATGGAAATCAAAGCAGAAGTGGAAAAATCGGCAGACCATTATCCCTATTTTGATTATGCATACGGCTATGGGGTGCCTCAGGCCGACTATTTTTTGAACGTTCAGAAAACTTTCCTTGCTTCCAAAACTCCGGCCATTCAGTTTATGCAAGACGAAAACTCTATTTATATTCTAGTTCATCCTGATGATTTACAGGAAAATGTACTGCTCGCTCATATCCAAAATTCGGAAGGTACTCTGGAAGCATACTGGCAAGTTGAATTTATCAGACAGGTTCCGTCCGCCTTTGCTATTGACAAAAATCGGTTTCATCAAGGAGAGCGTTTGATGGTTCGCTTTCATGATGAGGTGAAAACTTTTTCTTTTGGACAAGAAGAGCCGGCACAATGGCTTCCCGACAAATATGACACCCAAAATTTTAATTATCTGCTTGAACGTGCCCCTGCAAAAAATTATAAAACATCGTCATTCGGACCATTGGCAAAATATTACATTCATCCCTATTTGGCATGGGGTTTTGTGCTTCCGCCGTTTGCTTCGGACCAATATGATGTTAATTATGGAAGATCCGAATCCTTCCTTTTTGGAATTCGCTTTAAAGGAAATGTATGTAAATGGTACAATCTTGGAGCTAATCTCGAAGTGGGCTCCACCTGGTTTAGTGTGCGGGGACTTGATGTTCCGACCATCACTTACAATAAAGAATATGTGAAGACAACGATGTTGAATCTCGAATTTTATCAACGATTCCGATTAGCTCCGGCGGAGATGTTCGGAATGGGACTCTATTTTGATGCCGGAATATATGGTTCGTGGATTTTTGGGAATAAACACTTCATGAAGAAAGAAGTGAATAATATTATCTATACCGAAACAAGAAAAAAACTTGATTTTGTAGCTCCTTTCCAATGGGGTGTTCGTGCGAGACTGGGATTTGAACTTATTGCTATTTATGCCCAATATAGATTATCAAATATTTTTATAAATAAATCTGATTTACCAAAGCCTGAAGTGGGTATTGAATTATCTATACCGATGTCTTTATGACAATTGTTTTTTTGGATTTGATTTTCTATTTTTGCTGATATTGAGCAACACGCCAATCATAATTCCGGAGGTGAATAGTGAAGAACCTCCCCGGCTGATAAATGGCAATGTTTGTCCCGTTGCCGGGAATAACTCCGTATTCACCGCAATGTGCACCAATCCTTGGCACGAAAACCAAAAGCCAATACCAATGGCCAAAAGTTTTGCAAAGGCCCCTTCATTATCTCTGGAAATTTTCCATGCTCGAGTAAATAGGATGAGGTAACTGAATAAAATCCAAAATCCGACAAGAATACCGGTTTCTTCGAAAACCGTTGCATAAACATAATCGGTCTCTTTTTCGGGAAGTGCGTTTTTGATTACTCCTTGTCCGGGACCTGTAGGTTTAAACCCCGACCGTGCGATGGCTGCTTTTGCTAAAATAATCTGATCTCCGTAACCTTTTGAATTGTCTTCTGTCAGATAAAACTGAACACGCCCCTTAAACGTCTCCCCACGACCAAAGCCTGTGTATAAAAATAAAGTTCCTCCCAAAATGACAACAGAAAGCAAGCATAATATATATTTTAATCGGATTGTTCCGATAAATAAAACAATTGTACTGGTTGCCAATAAAATAATTGCGGTAGAGATGTTGGTTGTGGCAATCCCTCCGCAAAAGAAGAGAATAATGCCGATCAAAACATAACTATTTTTTTTAGATAACTCTTCCTCTTTATTTAATATACTTCCTATGTACTTTGAAATGAAGAAAATTACCAAAAACCCAATGAGATAAAAGGTCTGAAATTCCATAAATCCAAGGGAAATTCCACGATTGTCTTCTCCTCCGGTAGTTATGGTCAGAATGAGTAATATTCCCGCAATGATGATAAATAATTGTGAAAAAGCGGACAAAAGTTTATAGTCAATCCGATAAGTAAGAAACATTAATACATAGCAGATAACAAGATGGAAAAAATGAGAGGTGATGTTGCCGGTAGAACTATAAACGGCATATAGAGAAATTAAAGATAGAATAATAGTAATGAAAAGGATGATGGGGTCCCCTTTGAATTTAATTTTTTCCTGAATAGCACTTAATGATAGTTTCATGAAAAATGAGTATATTTTTACAAAAGTAAAGGAATGACTTTAAAATTTCTTCTTTTTTTGTGATAATAATGAACATTTTGTTGTTGATTAATGTATATATGAATCAAATCTTGAATTTGAAGAATTATTAATCGAATAAGAGAATAAAAAAAAGATAACAGCATAAAATGAAGTAAATATTTTTTGTATTTTTGCTTCTTTAAATAAATTTATTAATTAAAAAAACAAAGAAAATGGTATTAGAAATTAACGAAAGCAACTTCGAGTCTGTGATAAAGACCGATAAATTGGTGGTTATTGATTTTTGGGCACCATGGTGCGGCCCTTGTAGAGCTATGGGTCCCATTATGGAGGAATTGTCTGAAGAATATAAAGGAAAAGTGGTGGTTACCAAATGTGATACGGATCAAAATAATGATTTGGCGATTCGTTTTCAAGTGAGAAGTATTCCTCAGTTGGTATTTATTAAAAATGGAGAAATTAAAGATCTTCATGTCGGATTGGCACCGAAGAATGTTCTTGCTAAGAAGTTTGATGCATTAATGTAATTTTAATAATAATAATTTGTAATAAAATGAAAAAGTTCTTATTGATCTCATTTCTAAGTGTTTTTATGCTCCATTTTTCTGTGACAGCACAAAATGTTATTCCAAATCCCGGTTTTGAAAATTGGGAATCAAACAGCAATGCTACTGATTGGAATTCAAGTTTTTCAACTACCATTATGGGATTTATTCCGGTAAGCTACAGTGCGGGAACTCAAACTACCGATGCTCATTCGGGTTCATACGCAATGCAACTGCAACGCCAAACTATTTCGGCGATGAGCCAAACATTTCAGGTGCCCGGTCTTTGTCAGTTAGGCGAATTTAATATTGATACTATTATCAGTATGGTAATGTCACAACAATACGATTTAGATCTTGCTCGAATGATGGGTGGAGGTGTTCCTTTTACTCAAATTCCTATTAATGTGAAAGCATGGGTAAAATTTATTCCCGACGGAAATGTAACAGATACAATGCTAATTGCAGTTTATTTAACCAAACACAATGAGTTGACAGGGGATCAAATTGTAGCACAAGGTTTATATTATAACAACAATGCGATGAATGATTACACCGAAGTGACGATCCCTATTGAGGTTCTTATTGACGGTGAAACTCCTGAAA
The DNA here is from genome assembly GCA_022708105.1 of Bacteroidota bacterium. Classification (GTDB taxonomy): domain Bacteria; phylum Bacteroidota; class Bacteroidia; order Bacteroidales; family WCHB1-69; genus DUOL01. The sequence goes on along the minus strand of JAKIZI010000005.1, from coordinate 59,236 downwards.
ATCTCAATATTATTTTTTCTACCGCTGCAGGATATAATTGTGGAGAAGCAGAATTGTTTGTTGATGATATTTCTGTGGAAACCCCATCCGGCATTAAGGAATTCAATTCATTTTCATTTTCGGTAACTCCAAATCCGTCTTCAGATGTTATTACCATTCACACACAGGAAATTGGAGCATTTACTGTTGAAATGTTCGATTTGTCAGGACGTAAGGTTTTGCAATTAGAAAAATTAACTGAGAATGCTTCTATTCCGGTTGCTCATTTATCTGCCGGAACCTATCTTTTGCAAGTTACTCAAGATAACAAAGTTTCTTATCAAAAAGTGGTAATTGAGTAAAATGAGGCTTTGGTTGGCTCCGCTTCACGGAATAACCCTTTATCATTTTAGAAATTGTCTCTATAGACATACTAAGACAATCAAAACGGCGATTACGCCGTTTTTGCCTATTCAGGAGGTAACTAAACTAAGAGTAAAGCGTTGGACGGATGTGCTCCCCGAGAACAATCAGGGAATGAAAATTATTCCGCAACTCATTGGGAATAATCCCACCCACTTTGTGGATACGGTAAGGGCGTTGATGGATTTGGGCTATGAACAGATTAATTGGAATATCGGTTGTCCTGCAGCTCAAATAACCCGAAAAAAGAGAGGTTGCGGTTTAATGCCTTATCCTCAAATGGTTGAAGATGTGGTGCGATTAACAACGCAGCAAACGTCTTGTCACTTATCCCTAAAAATGAGACTTGGTTTGTATGATGCTTCGGAGAGCCTCGATATTATCCATAGAATCAATAATTATCCCCTCGATTTTTTGGTAATACATCCCCGTTTAGGTATTCAACAATATGAAGGAGTTCCTGATTGGGAAGCGTTTGAAGAGAGGTCCCAAATGTCATTGCATCCGATTGTATATAGCGGAGATATTAATTCAGTGGAAATATTCCAGCAACTCTCGTCACGCTTTCCGAAAATTCAAGATTGGATGTTAGGTCGCGGGATTTTGCAAAATCCTTTTTTGGCGGAGCAAATAGTTGCTATGTCGGAAAAACCGACAGAAGATGCTTCCCCTTATTCCCAACGGCTAATCAACTTTTATGGAGATTTAATAGAAACACTTCGCGAACATCGCAACGAAAAGGGCGCACTTGCCAACCTCAAAGAGTTGTGGCATTATCTCTCTGTTGCTTTTCAACTGGATGAAGAGGAACAAAAAAGAATCTTTAGAATTAATGAGTTAAACCATTTTATTCAGGAAACAGCACATATATTAAACACAAAAAATAATATCTATTATTAACAATAAAGTGTTTGAAAAATTAGTTATTACAGAAGTATAGATAGAGGACAAGATTGTATTTTTGATAAATTTTATAAATTATGAATACTCCCTTTTTATTACAAGCTCCTGCTCAAGGACTTGTTGATACGGCATCCGGATCCGTGTCCACCCTTCCTGTCATTACTCCGGAAGTTAAAGAATTAAGTATTTTCGAACTTGTTTTTGATCCGAATAGCTTGTGGATTATGATTCCACTGATAGTCATGTTGATTTTTGCAATCTACTATTTTGTCGAAAGATGGCTTACCATCAATCAAGCGTCTAAAGAAGAACGTAATTTTATGAATAATATCAGGGATTTTGTTCATGAAGGAAAAATTGAGTCAGCGAAAGCTCTGTGTAAAGGCAATGACACACCTTTGGCACGAATGATAGAAAAAGGGATTTCCAGAATTGGGAAACCTTTGAATGATATCGCTACTGCTATTGAAAATACGGGAAAACTGGAAATTCAACGATTGGAAAAGAGAGTTTCTCTTTTGGCAACTATTGCGGGCGTAGCTCCAATGCTTGGATTCTTGGGAACAGTTGTCGGAATGGTTATAGCGTTTCATAGCATGTCGGCAGATCCGAATAATTTGAATATTAGCACTTTATCTTCAGGAATCTATACAGCGATGATTACGACCGTAGCCGGTTTGATTGTTGGAATTTTAGCTAATATTTTCTACAATCTTCTTCTTTCTAAAATGTCTCATGTCGTTTTTGTGTTGGAAGCAAAAACTACTGAATTTATGGATTTGTTGCATGAACCTGTATAACAACAAGTTAATTCGTTAATTTTGAATAGTTCTCATTTTTAAATAGTTTGGTTATGAGCATACAATTGCGAAATAAAAGGAATGCCGAGTTTAGTAGTGCGTCAATGTCAGATTTGGTTTTTTTGCTTTTAATTTTCTTTATGATTACATCAACTTTGGTGGCTCCGAATGCCATCAATCTGATATTACCGAAAAGCGATTCCGGAAAACAATTGGCCTCTCGAAATATAGAAGTTTATATTGATGAAGCGAAGCAATTTTATGTAAACCCTGAACCCAATTCGGCTCCGATCAGTTATGAACTTTTATTGGATGCCTTAAGGAGTGTTGCGGCCCAAGACCAATCAACAGAGAAAACAATTATTCTTAGAGCAGATAAAAGTGTTCCCGTCGAAGAGTTGGTTAATGTGATGGATGTATTAAATCAGTTAAATGAAGGATTTGACGAGAATAACAGATATAAAGTATTATTGGCTACCGAAGCAAAATAACCATGACAAAAGAGCAGAAAAATAAATGGATTTCTTCCGGTGTGACTGCCGCATCAATGACTATTTTGTTGTTGTTATTGTTATTCTTGGGCTTAAAATATGAAGTTCCCCCTCCTCCTCCCCAAAAAGCTATTTATATAGAACTTTCTGCGGGTGGTGGCGGCGGCGGTGGTGCCACACAAGTAAATAACTCCTCGCAACGCACGGTTTCAGGAGATGATGTGGCCACTCAAAATGCAGTAGATGCCCCTTCTCTTAATTCTACCCCTAAAACCAATGCAAACCTCATTCAAACTCCGAAAGTGGATGAACGTTCCATGTATAAAGGCGGAAGAGGCGGTACCGGCAGCGGCGGGGGCGAAGGCTCGGGAACAGGACCCGGCAAAGGTTCCGGTTTCGGACAGGGTGAAGGTGGTGGTAGCGGCGGAAATATTGGCTATGGAACAGGACCTCGCGGATATACCTATATGCCCAATTTGGAAATCGACAATGAAAACGGAGTTGTGTATGTTGAAGTCCATGTCAATGAAGCAGGAAACGTTATAGAAGCCAGAATAATCAGTAACAGCAAATTTCCAACCACCATTACCAATTCCAAAATTCAAGCCGATTGCGTTGCAAGAGCTAAGACGGCTAAATTTAAAAAAGGAAAAGAAGAATTCCGCATTATTATTTTTAAATAAAGATGAATAAAAAAGTTATAGTCGTATTATTACTCACACTTACATTTTCAATTTTTTTCTCTGCATGCGGCAGCAAGGTCTTTTATGAAAAAATTGATCCTATAGAAAATGAAACTTGGAATATTAATGACGTACTTACTTATGAAATTCAAATCGAAGATACGCTTCAGTATTATAATATGTACGTAAATATAAGAAATTCTGTCGATTTTGAAACCCAAAATTTCTACGTTTTTATGAAGACTGAATTTCCTGACGGATTTACGGCTCAAGATACCCTCGGATGTATTATAAGCGATCCTTATGGAAAATGGACTGGCAAAGGTATGGGCAGACTGAAAGATAATCGGTTTTTACTTAAACCTAAAGTTCGTTTTCCGATGAAGGGAACTTATCGTTTTGAAGTCAGACAGGGGATGCGCACCGATCATGTTAAAGGAGTTGCCAATTTCGGACTTTCTCTCTATTATTTCGAAAAAGATAAATAATTTTAGCTCTTTTAACTATTTAATTTATTGATATAAATTTACTTATAAGTCGAACTCAGGTTGAAAAATTACCGCAAAGTCGCTAAGTTGCAAAGATTTTGCCATCCGAAGCCGATACGCCCAAAAAAATAAAAAACACCCAATAAAAAGAATCAAAAGTTTCATTTTGCCCCCGTTATCTTTAAAAAACGAGTTATTGACGGTTTTTATATTTTATGTTTAATTAATCAAACAGAGATTTTATTGATTATTTAACATCGTTTATTGAAATCTTTTAATAATCAATTTGATAGTAACCTTTTTTTGTATATTTTTGTATCCTTTCTTAGATACATAAAATTGAGTTTTTTATTAATGAGGTCAATGAAAAAAATATTATTTCTGTTCTTTTTTATCTATTTGGTGGGGGAGGTGCAATCACAGCAAGTATTGGAGTTTACGTTGGAAGATTGTATTCAGTATGCTGAAACGCATAACCTGACGCTAAAATCGGCGCAATTAAATCGTGAGTCTTCGGAAATTACCTATCGTCAGTCGAAAAATGCGATAGCCCCGACGGTATCGGCTTCTGCGTCGCAAGGTTACGGGTACTCGCATCATCCGACGAATGGGGGCAGTTCATGGAACGGCTCTTATGGTTTGAATGTCAATATGTCTTTATTTAAGGGGTTGAGTAAATATCATGCAATTCAACAAAGTAAACTCAATCTGACCTATGCCGATTTGCAAATTGAGCATGAAAAGGATTATGTGAAGATTGAAATTATTCAGGCCTTTTTAACGGTTTTGATGAATCAAGAATTACTGGCTTATCAGGAAGAGGTAGCAAAAACATCTGAAGAGCAGCTCAAGCAAGGAGAAATTCAATATCAGGTCGGGAAGATTATGGAAAGTGATTATCTGTTGCTGAAAGCTCAATATGCCTCTGACCAATATACGATTGAGAATACCAAAATTACCATTGCCAATAATTTGTTGACGTTAAAGAATTTACTTGCATTATCGCATGATTATACATTATCTGTGATTAAGCCGGCGAACGCGGAGGCGATTCCGGTGCCGCAGATGCCGGAGATGAAAGTGGTGCTCGAACAAACGCTGAACTATTTGCCGCGGCTGAAAATGGCGGATGCCCAATTAGCGGCTGCCGAATATGATGTAAAAATCGCAAAATCAGATTATTATCCCTCTTTGTCCATGCAAGCGGGCGTATCTACTTCTTATTTGAATTTTACCAATCCTTACGGTACTCAATTGGGTGAAAATTTGGGTGAAAATGTCGGAATTCAACTGAATATTCCGATTTTCAATCAATATGCCACCCGCTCACGGGTGAGTCAAGCTAAAATTGCATTGCAACAAACGGAAATCCAGAAACTGCAACAAGAATTGGATGTAGTTCGGGAACTGGAACAAGAGTACTTGAAAACCAAACAATATTTGAATAGTTATCAAGTTCTGGAAATTCAAGAAAAAGCCTATCATGCAAGTTATATGGCGTATAACGAAAAGTTTAAAGCAGGTGTCATCACCACGGTGGAACTCTTGCAACAACAAACAAACTATCTCAATGTGCTGAATGAGTTTTTACAGACAAAATATGCTTTTCTGTTGAATAGAAAAGTATTGGATATTTATATGGGAGTACCTGTTAAGTTGTAAATAAAGAATATCATAATTTTATAAATATGAAAAAGAAGAAAAAAATTATTATTTGGTCGGTGGTCGTTGTTCTCCTATTGCTTCTCGGAGTTAGTTGGCTCGTTCTGAAAAAAGAGAAAGGGATGGTATTTGACCTCGTTTGTGCTACTTCTGTACAAGATAGTGTTCAATTAACGGTAACGGCAACCGGAGAAATTCAGCCCGTCTATAAGATTGATGTGGGAACTCAGGTGTCAGGAATTGTAGAGAAAATTTATGTCGATTTTAATGCGACCGTATCGAAAGGTCAATTGCTTGCAGAATTGGATAGATCCACCCTGTTGGAACAAGTGCGTCAGTCGGAAGCAACGCTTTCCGATGCCGAAAGTAATCTACAGTTTGTTTCCCAAAACTATGAACGGGTGAAACAATTGTATGAAAAAAATGCTGCCACAAAAGAGGCCTACGAAGATGCAACCAATCAGTTGATTCAGGCGAAAAATAAGGTAACTACCTCTAAGTCTAACCTTCAAAAAGCGCAGGTAAATTTATCCTACTCCAAAATCTATTCTCCCATTTCCGGAGTAGTGTTGAATAAAGCGGTGGAAGAAGGACAAACGGTAGCCGCCTCTTTCAGTACGCCCACCTTGTTTACGATAGCCAACGATTTGAAACAGATGCAAGTAGAAGCCGATGTGGATGAAGCCGATATCGGAAGAGTCAAAGTAGGTCAACCAGTTACTTTTACCGTGGATGCTTTCCCTGATGACGTGTTTACCGGAATTGTGAAACAAGTCCGCCTCGAACCGACTATAACCTCTAATGTGGTTACATACACCGTTATCATCGACGCCCCCAATCCGCAGGAAAAATTATTTCCGGGAATGACGGCTGCCGTGACGATTATTACCAAAAATCAGGATGGAATCGTAATTCCTATGCAAGCAATCTATTTTACTCCGGATGAAAAAGAGAAAAAAGAGTTGCAAAAACAAAATATAAAGGTTCAGGATGATTTTGTCTCCCAAGAGGAGTTGACCAATAGTTTGAAAGAAGTGGATAAAAAATCGATTTGGGTGAAGAATGGGAATGAATTGAAAAGAAAAACAGTTAAGATTGGCGTGAATGACGGTGTTAAGGTGTTGGTTGATAGTGGAATCAAAGAAGGCGAATCTGTAGTGCTCTCTCTCTCGGAAAAGAAAGGAATGAAAGAAGAGCCCTCTTCATCCGGATTGAAAATGGGACCACCTGAAAGGAAAAAAAGATAAAATCAAAATAATACAACTGCCGAGGTGAACGAAATTATTAAAATAGAAGAGTTAAAGCGTACATTTATAGTTGGGGCTGAGAATGTTCATGCCCTGAAGGGCATTTCCTTTTCCATCCGACAAGGGGAATTTGTGAGCATTATGGGAGCTAGCGGTTCCGGCAAGTCCACCTTGCTCAATATCCTCGGTTGTCTCGATACGCCGACTTCCGGGGAGTATATGATTGACGGGGTTAAGGTAAGCATGCAGTCGCGGAATCAACTTTCGGTTCTGCGAAATCGCAAAATCGGTTTTGTTTTCCAAAGTTATAATCTGTTAGCCCGTACTACTGCATTAGAAAATGTGGAGTTGCCCTTGTTGTACAATCATACCATATCGACAAAAGAACGACATGAACGAGCTATGTCAGCTTTGGTTTCTGTGGGGCTCGAATCTCGGATGTATCACATGCCCAATCAATTGTCCGGAGGACAGCAACAACGCGTCGCTATTGCGCGGGCATTGGTGAATGACCCCGTTATTGTGCTTGCCGATGAGGCAACAGGGAATTTGGATACCCGAACCTCTTACGAAATCATGAGTTTGTTTCAAGAGCTTCATGCCAAAGGAAAAACCATTGCCTTTGTGACACACGAAGCCGACATCGCAGCTTTTACCGACCGAACCATTCTACTCCGCGACGGATATATTATCAAAGATGAACCCATTGAGAAACAGTTTGCTAAAAAAGCTTTGGAGTTGTTGCCTATTAGTGAAGAACCATAATATTTTAATTCATTAAAAATGAATTTATTTAATCTTATAAAAATTGCCGTAAGAGCTCTGCTTCGAAACAAAGGTCGTACTTTGTTGACAATGTTGGGGATTATCATCGGAATTGCCTCGGTCATTGCTATGGTGAGTTTGGGGCAAAGTTCTACCATTAGTGTTACCGAGGAGCTCTCTTCGATGGGCTCCAATATGATTATGGTGAGTCCTGCCCGTCAAATGAGAGGAGGTGTCAATTTGGGAAGAACCAATGCCCGCTCCTTAGATAAAAAGGATTTACAGACTATCCGACAAAATGCTAAGTATGTGGACAAAATATCCCCATTGGTTACTACCGCTGCCCAACTTATCGTGGGCGGACGAAACCATCCGGGGTCCATACAAGGAGTCAACCCGGAATATCTCGATATCCGTAAGTATGAACTCGAAAATGGGGCCATGTTCACCGAGGATGACATTAAACGCTATTCAAAAGTATGTGTTATCGGAAAAACAGTGGTTGATAATCTCTTTCCCGATGGAGAAAATCCTCTGGGTAAAACCATTCGCTTCGGAGCCATTCCGATGAAGGTGGTCGGAGTACTCAAAAGTAAAGGACAAAATCAAATGGGACAAGATCAGGATGACGTTGTGTTTGTTCCTTATACAACTGTCCAAAAACGTTTTATGGCTATTACCTATTTTAATATGCTTTTTGTTTCGGCCGTATCCGAATCGGAATCCGAACTTGCGGCCACAGAAATTACTTATATCTTGCGGCATAATCACAATATAAAAGAGGGGACAGAGGACGATTTTGACATCCGCACCCAGGAAGAGTTGCTTACAACCATCAACTCAATTACCAAAATGCTAACCCTATTGTTGGCGGCCATTGCCTCAATCTCTTTGGTGGTCGGCGGTATCGGTATTATGAATATTATGTATGTGACCGTGACGGAACGTACCAAAGAAATCGGCTTGCGAATGTCCATCGGGGCACAACAACGTGATATTTTAATTCAATTCTTATCAGAAAGTGTTATTCTTAGTTTATTGGGAGGCATTATCGGTATTATGCTCGGATTGTTGCTCTCTTTCGGTTTGTCGAAGGTTTTGAATTGGCCTTTTATTGTCAGCGAGGGGGCTATTTTAATATCCTTTTTGGTTTGTGCGGCTACTGGAATCTTTTTTGGCTGGTATCCCGCCAAACGAGCCGCCAATCTTGATCCAATTAATGCGTTGCGCTATGAGTAATGCATATTGGGAAGAAACGGTCATTCTTTCATTTGCCACATGTCAAAAATGCCGAAAAAGTATAGATAAAATGAAGTTGACAATGTTAAAAAAATAGCTACTTTTGCATTTTTAACAGGAAAGAATAAATGATGAAACAGAAATATAAAATTGCACTTTTGGGTTATGGTCGAATGGGTAAAATGGTGGAAGCAGCCCTGCTTGGAATGGGACATGTTGTTTCCGTGACGATAGATAATGAACAAGAGTGGACGGAAAAGTATGATTTTTTTCGAAACAGTGATGTAGCAATTGAGTTTTCTACACCTGAAACAGCCATTGGTAATTTTTATCACTGTTTTGAGGCAGGAATTCCATTGGTTGCGGGCACTACCGGTTGGTACAAACAACTCCCGGAAATTCTGAATAAAGCCCGGCAACATTCCGCCTCTTTTGTGTATGGTTCCAATTTCAGCGTCGGCGCAAATTTATTTTTGATGCTCAATAAGATTGCTGCCGAATTGATGAATAATCAATATCAATATGAGGTACATATTGAAGAGACACATCATATTCATAAAAAAGATGCGCCCAGCGGTACGGCCATCACTACTGCCGAAATGATTATGGGTCAATTGAAACGTAAAACCGAATGGACCATGAGCCCCAATCCCGAACCCGGACAAATTCAAATTATAGCGCATCGGGAAGGAGATACAACCGGGATTCATCAGGTTACATACGAATCTCCCGAAGATACCATCCAAATTATACATAATGCCCACGATCGGACAGGTTTTGCTCATGGAGCCGTAAAAGCCGCCCTTTGGCTTGTGAATAACCATGGAATTTACGAATTTAAAGATATTTTTCCTCAATTGTTGAAATAATGATTTTGTCTGATTTCACGAATGACGGATTATACTTTTTTTCGGAAGAGAACGTTTATTAAAAATAATTAATCATTTTAGATTAAACCAATAAATAAATTTTACAACATAAATATCAGCCACCATGGAATTGTCAAATTTAGCAGTGTATATCATTCTTATTATCTCTTTCTTAGGCTTTCAAGTCGGACTATGGGGCATTTTTCAAAAAGCAGGACAAAGACCATGGTTGAGTTTAATTCCGATATACAACATGTGGGTATGGCTCTCGATTATTGCCCGTCCCCGTTGGTGGATGTTGCTTATTTTTTTTCCGTTCATCTCATTTTTTATGATTTATATGATGATTTGGAAAACGATACGTTTGTACGGAAAAAGAAGTTATCTGCCGCTCATTTTCGGAACTTTTTTCTTTTTTATATATTTACCTTATATAGGTTTTTCCCAAAAAGAAGTGTTTATATTGCCGGAAAATTTACCAAAATTTAAGAAAAGTAAAGCTCGAGAATGGGGAGATGCCATTATTTTTGCCGTGGCAGCTGCCTATATCATCCGTATGTTTTTGTTCGAGTTTTACAAAATTCCGACCTCTTCGATGGAAAGTTCTTTGATGGTTGGGGATTATTTGGCAGTAGGCAAGATGAATTACGGAGCAAGAGTGCCCATGACGCCCATTGCCTTTCCGTTCGTTCACCATACACTTCCCATGACCAAGTTTACCAAATCATACGTTGAGTGGGTGAAGTTGCCTTATATGAAATTTCCTGCCATCAACAAGATTGAACATAACAATGTGGTGGTCTTTAATTACCCGGATGGCGATACCGTAGTGTTGGAACGGCAAAGTGAAAGCTATTACGCGATAGTCAGGGAGTTTGAAACCATGCTCAATCCGAATGCCAATCCCGACGAGCGAAATCGAATGTATTATAAATACGGCGACCAAATGAACAGGTATAATCTTAAATATGCCGGTGATTATTACCCGGGAAAAGGACGTGCTGCCGTATGGAGTGAGTATAAGGTAGCGGCAAGACCAGTCGACAAAAGAGAAAACTATGTAAAACGTTGCATTGGCCTTCCGGGGGATGAACTTCTCATTGTGAACGGACAACTTTATGTAAATGGAAAAATGGCTTCTAATCCGAAAAATATGCAGTTCTCTTATTTCGTCAGAGATCAAATTGGAGGCGGGCTTTCCAAAAAGAAACGCAAAGAACTCAATATTAATGAGGAAGATATGCAGCAAGTAGACCCCTATACTTATTTGTATTGCCTCAACAAAGACCAGAAACAGAAAATTGAAAAAATGGGCAAGGAAGTGATACTCTTTAATGAAGAAGAAGAGGATTATGATGTCAATATTTTTCCGCATGATCCTCGTTACAAATGGAATAGAGATAATTTTGGTCCATTCGTTATTCCGAAAAAAGGAGAGACGGTACAACTCAATGATTCGACCATTGTGCTCTACGATAAAATTATCAGGAATTATGAACATAATAAACTCGAAATTAAAGATAAAGTTATCTACATCAATGGAAAAGAAGCTTCTTCCTATACATTTAAAATGGACTACTTTTTTATGATGGGAGACAATCGACACAATTCAGCCGATTCTCGTTTCTGGGGTGTTGTTCCCGAAGATCATATTGTGGGTAAAACTCTCTTTGTTTGGCTTTCTGTGGATAAATTTAAAAATTGGGGCGAAAATAAAATTCGCTGGAACAGAATGTTTAAAAAGATAAATTAACAGTTAGACAATATATTTTTACTATCTTTGCATTTCAATTTATATAAAGAAATTATTAATAAAATAAAAGCACAATGAGAAAATTATTTATTTTAGGGCTACTATTGGTAACCGTTTTATCCACAACCGTTTATGCGCAAAAAGATTTTGGCGGAGTAATTAAATTGAAAACTTATGCCGATGGTACTACCGATCCGAATATTCTTTCACAAGTGAAAGGGGAGTACGATGAAACCGTATTGGGCAGTCAAACTAAGATAGTCGTTACTAGCCCCGGTGGAATGGGACAAGTTGTTATTCGTAACGGAAATACCGGAATTATGCATATTATTCTTGATCTCTCTTCTATGGCATATGGAAAATACCTTATTAGCGATACTGCAAACTATAAGTTGACTCAATACGATTTCGTTTATGACGAATCTGATGTGAAAACCATCGCCGGCTACGAATGTAAAAAAGCAATCGTGACCATGACTGACCTTGAAACCGACGAAGTACAAACCGTAACGCTTTATGTGACAGATAAACTAATGAATCCTTCCACCTATAAATCTTATGACTATCCGGGATTGAAAGGATATCCATTGTACACGGCAGTGGAAATAGACAATGCCGGTTCTCCTTATATGGTTGTAATTGAAGCTACAGAAGTAATTCCCAATAAGAAAATTAAAGCCATCGACTTTTTACTTCCTGCCGGCTGGGTAGCTATTGCTGATGCTCCTGCGGAAGTGAAAAGCATGCTCGGACTGGGCACCGATGAGGAAGAATAATAATCATGATTAACGCTGCTTGGGTATGTCGGGGAAAAGGATAAAGATGTTCTTACAATGGGGAGGATTGTTGGCATTGTGCCTTGCCATCCTCGAATTGTTGAGAATGGTCGCTCGTAAAATCGACTATTCTTTTTCGGCTATCTACGATTTGTTGCTCATTATTGTCCTGATTGGCATCATTTTGGTCGGTACAAAACAATACCGAGATTCTCTTAAAAACAAAACCATTACATACGCGAAGGCGTTTGGCTTCGGAGCACTTATTACCGTGACCGCATTCGTTCTCTACTTTGGCTATATGTTTCTGCACTACAAATCAATTGAGCCTGACGGCATCGATAGAATTAACAAGAAAAATGAACAACTTTATCTAGAAAAAGTACAAAAAGATACACTTAATTCCGCTGAATTAGAACACTTTTTGACAACCGCGCGCCAATCACTGCAATGCCAAACCGACACTTTCGTACAGCAGAACGATACTGCCGATTCCGCTTGCCTCCGCAATGCCATAGATACTATCAATTCCTATTTGTCAATTCGGATACTCGGTCCGAAAGTAAAATCGGACACGGCGCTCTATGCTATTAAAAATTTCACCCGCTTTGCCCGAAAAACTTTGTGGGAGATTACAGAGCAGCATATCAAAACTTTCCCCGAAAGTAACGAAGCTTGTGTCCGGGGAATTCAACAGATAGTGGCAGAAACCCAAAAAGAACTCGATAATTATTCTCCCTTAAGTCTGAGATTGGAACAGAGTTCCTCTAAAATACCCCGCTACGATAGTATTTTCACCATTGCGTTTATCAGTGCCTCTTTAATTTTTTGCTACGGCATTTTTGTAAATATATTTACCGCTCTGTACCTCTATCGAAAAAAAGAGACAGACAGTCCGGAAAATCCTTAATGTTAAAATTATGAATATATCGGTTGTTATTCCCTTATATAATGAAGAAGAGTCTCTACCCGAATTGGTGGAATGGATTCATCGCGTGATGGAAACGCATCAACTTTCCTATGAAATTATATTGATTGATGATGGGTCAACCGATAAATCATGGTCGGTGATTGAGCAACTTAAAGCGAAAAACGAGTCGATTAAAGGAATTAAATTCAGACGGAATTACGGGAAATCGGCTGCCCTGAATGCTGCTTTCGAAATCGTTGAAGGCGATGTAGTCATTACTATGGATGCCGATTTACAGGATAGTCCCGACGAAATTCCCGAATTGTACCAAATGATTACCCAAGAGGGGTTTGATATCGTTTCTGGATGGAAAAAGGTAAGATATGATTCTAAATGGGCTAAAAATATTCCTTCCAAGTTCTTCAACTGGACTACGCGTAGAATGTCGAAAATAAAGTTACATGATTTCAATTGCGGTCTCAAAGCTTATCGCAAAGAGGTAGTAAAAACTATTGAAATCTATGGTGATATGCATCGTTACATCCCTGTAATCGCCAAATGGGCTGGCTTTCATAAGATTGGCGAAAAAGTAGTGCAACACCAAAAACGAAAATATGGTGTCAGCAAATTCGGATGGACCAGATTTGTGAATGGTTATCTCGATTTGATTACCATCTCTTTTGTGACCCGTTTCGGCAAAAAACCGATGCATTTCTTCGGATTGCTCGGTTCTGCCTCTTTCCTGCTCGGAGGCATTATTGCGTTGGTTCTCATCATTCAGAAACTTGTTGCCATTGGGCAGCATACCATCTATCGTCAGGTTACCGACCAGCCGCTTTTCTACATTGCCCTGTTGGCGATGATTATCGGGATGCAGCTATTCTTGTCCGGTTTTATTGCCGAATTGATTTCCCGTTCCTCCCAGGATCGCAATAAATATCTTGTAGAGAAAACATTATAAGAGAATAATTTTTCTTTAGAGTTTCTTTATTATCATTCGTAAAACTATAAATTTGTGTAAGTAGAGCAAATCGTTTGTTGTATCAATCTTTAATGATTATTTATAAAAAGACTCTGACTCTTTTTATAAACTGCTGCTTAACAGTTATCATCTGAGAAACTTTTTATTGTTAACTTCCTTCGAACAAAAACCACGCTTCATTTTGAGTAAAACCACGCTTCATTTTGAGTAAAACCACGCTTCATTTTGAGTAAAACCACGCTTCATTTTGAGCTGTACATAACTATGTGCGAGTTTGAGCATAACTATGTATGAATTCGAGGAAGGTTTTCAATACAAAGTTCCTACAATGATTGCCCCTAATCAGATGTTTATTTTTTACCGGACAACAATAAATTAAAATAGAAAGAAAATATCGGAAAATAAAAAAAGACCGCGAAAAACGGTCTTTAGATTCAGTGCCCAGGACAAGAGTCGAACTTGCACGGGAGTCCTCCCACTACCCCCTCAAAGTAGCGTGTCTACCAATTCCACCACCTGGGCTTTTGAGGCTGCAAAAATACAATTTTTTTTCAAAGGAACGCTTATTTTCCAAAATATTTTTTCAGAAAAAAAGCGGGCCACAAGGGTCCGCTCTTTAGGGATTGCAATCCACTCGGATGAAATACAACTTTATTGACAGGTTTTATTTTTTTACCAGGTCAACGATAGCTTTGAATGCCGCCGGATTATTCATTGCGAGGTCGGCGAGGGTTTTGCGATTTAACTCAATTCCCTTCTTAGCAACCATTCCCATAAAAGAGGAATAGGATAAGCCGTATTCGCGAACGCCCGCATTGATACGGGTAATCCACAAACTTCTAAATGCTCTTTTTTTGTTTTTACGATCGCGGTAAGCATATTGTTGTCCTTTTTCCCAAGTATTCTTGGCAACGGTCCAAACATTTTTACGCTTTCCGAAGTACCCTTTGGTACGATTCAAAATCTTTTTTCTTCTTGCTTTTGAAGCAACATGATTCACTGATCTTGGCATAATATTCTCCTTTCTTTTGCTTACGTCAGCGGTTTAACATAATTAAACTCTTTTAGGGCTGTGCGTAAAGTTAATAATTTTTTTTACAGACCAAGCATTTGTTTTACAGTACGTTCCATGGTCTTGTCCACGATGGCACTATAAGCCAGATTACGTTTTCTCTTATTCGATTTTTTCGTAAGGATGTGGCTGTGATAGGCGTGGTGTCTTTTTACTTTTCCGGTGCCGGTAAGGGTAAACCTTTTTTTGACAGCGGATTTGGTTTTCATTTTTGGCATTTCTAAAGATTTTTAAGGTTACTATTTAGAGTGGTATTGCAATTTTCTATTTTTTAGGATTAAGAATGATAATCATCCGTTTTCCTTCCAATTTCGGAAGTTGCTCGGGTTTTCCATAATCTTCAACGGCTTGCGCGAATTTCAACAAGATCAATTCTCCCTGTTCTTTGTAAACGATTGACCGTCCTTTGAAGAAGACATCGACTTTAACTTTGCATCCGTCTTTCAGAAACTTAACCGCATGGTTGACTTTAAACTCAAAGTCATGTTCATCTGTTTGAGGCCCGAGACGAATCTCTTTAATGACAATTTTTGCCGATTTCGCTTTAATCTCTTTCTGCTTTTTCTTCTGTTCGTAAAGGAATTTTTGATAATCCATAATTTTGCAAACAGGAGGGTTGGCTTGGGGAGAAATTTCAACTAAATCCAATTCGTATTGATTGGCCAAATCCAATGCCTCTTTAATCGGAACGATTTTTGGCTCCATGCCGTCAGCCACAACCCGGACCGTCTGGGAAGTGATGAATTCATTAATTTTGTGAGCAGCCTCACGCTTATGGGGAAGCCTGCGATTAAATGCAGTTTGAGTACGTTGTGTTGCGATACTTTGTTCTCCTTTCTTAAATTATTTTTATAATAACTTTATTTATAAAAAATTGAGTGCAAAAATACACTTTTTTTCAATTCAAAAATAGTATCAAAAATATTTTTTTTCCGAATGGTAACCGTTTGAAAAAGATTTTCTTAGCTGTTTTTACATTCTAAAGCTTGCGAATTTCTCTTTTCTGTTTGTGCTAAGGCTTTATGACAAAGACTTTTTTTTATATCTTTGCAACTTTATTTTACCGCAATGATTACCTATATTACAGGAAAGTTAATAGAAAAAAATCCCGCTTATCTGATTGTGGAAACAGCAGGTGGCGTAGCTTATTTCGTACATATTTCCTTATATACATTTACTAAATTAAAAGAGGAAAATCAGGTTAAAATTTTCACACATTATCTAATAAAAGAAGATGCGCATCTTTTATACGGCTTTGCGGATGAAGACGAGCGTATGCTGTTTCGGTTGTTGATAAGTGTGAATGGAATCGGTGCCAATACGGCTCGATTGATTCTTTCTTCCCTTAATGCCCAAGAGTTATGCCAAGCCATTGCGACCGAAGATGTGCGGACTATTCAATCGGTGAAAGGTATCGGTAGTAAGACTGCGCAACGTATAGTCCTTGATTTGAAGGATAAAATAATGAAAACAGTACCTCAAAATACAGATAAATTTTCTAAAATTAACAATAATAACAAAAATGAGGCGTTATCAGCATTAGTTTCCTTGGGTTTTGCAAAGAATTCCGCGGAAGCCATGCTCGATAAAATTATTCAATCGGAAGGGATTTCTCTTTCGGTGGAAGATTTGATAAAAAAAGCGTTAAAGTTGTTATAATCTAAAACCGGTAGAGAAGACGTGGCCATCGGAAAAAACACTAAATTTTATATTGTCCCTGCATTTATTGTTTGTGCTTTGTATTCAGTAATATGGGCTATACCGGCACCGCATTTCGGGAGCAATGCACCCTCATTTACTTATAATTCGCAAAAAGATTCCGAGATCTCTGCTGTTTCAGAATCAGAAGTTATTGTTTTAGATGAGTCGATTCAGACAGACGGACTCAGCCTGCCACCGGACACAGGGTTGCAAGTGCCCATTCCTCAACCAATTAATAATCCGTTGGAGGAGAACAATTACAATAGTCCTTTTTATATGAGTAACCCTTCCAATATGGGGACTTCTATTGAATATGATCCCGAAACTAATTCTTATAATTTTCAAAATACCATCGGGGGTAAGCCATACGGGCCATCGGGTTCCATGGATATCAATGAATATATTGATTATGATCTTCGTAAGAGTATTGAAGATTATTGGCGTGAGAACGGAGTGAGTTTTTCTCAGGGAAGTAATCGCCGCGGAGGAGGAATTATTCCGCAATTGCACGTCGGTGGGGACCTCTTTGAAGGTATTTTTGGGAGTAATACTATCGACATCCGCCCTTCCGGAAATGCAGAGCTGATTTTTGGCGTCATCTATAACCAAAACGATAATCCGAATCTGCCCGTCAAACAAAGGAAAGTTACCCAATTTAATTTTGATGAGAATATTCAGTTGAATGTGCTTGCCAAAATTGGAGATAAAATTGATTTTAACCTTAATTATAATACCGAAGCTAATTTCGATTTTGAGAATAAAATGAAATTGAAGTATGAAGGTAAAGAGGATGAAATTATTAAATTGTTGGAGTTTGGGGATGTTACAATGCCTCTTAGCAGTTCACTCATTGTGGGGAGTCAGAGTCTATTTGGATTGAAAACGCAATTGCAATTTGGAAAGTTGAACGTCACGGCTGTTATGTCTCAACAAGAGTCTGAATCAAAGACGATTACTGTTTCCGGCGGAGCTCAAATGACGGAGTTTTATTTCAGGGCCGATGAATACGAAGAAAATAGGCACTTTTTCCTTAATCAATTTTACAGAGACCATTATAGTCAGTATCTTTCCACCTTACCATTGGTAAGTTCTCCTATTGTCATTACTAAAATTGAAGTATGGCGAACTACCATTGGCTCCGCAACCACGAATAATCGTAATGTGGTAGCATTTACCGACCTAGGTGAGGGTAGTGGCTATATCCAATCTTCAAGAGTGCAATATGTTAGTGGAAATTATCCCGATAACCGAATCAATGACCTCTATATTGTGGTCGATTCTTCCGATATCCGAAACTTGAGCTCGGTATCAACCAACCTGAATAGCAAAGGATTTACAGCGGGTGTTGATTATGAAAAAATTGAAAATGCACGTCTGCTTGATCCTTCTGAATATACATTTAATAGTAAATTGGGGTTTATCTCACTGAATACGGCACTCAATTCGGACCAGGTGCTGGCGGTATCTTACCAGTACACGGTTATCGGAGATGATCGGGTGTATCAAGTAGGGGAGTTCTCCAATGAGGTCAATGCTCCGCAATGTATCCGCGCTAAGTTGTTGAAAAGTACAACGCTCAATACACAATCTCCTCTTTGGAAGTTGATGATGAAGAATGTCTACAGTTTATCTTCTTATCAAGTAAAAGCGGAAGATTTCCGACTTAATGTTCTCTATACCGGAGATGCAGAAGGAATTCCCAACGGCTTTTTTAACTTAGGACCTAAAAAAGGGATTCCTTTGATTCGTTTATTGGGATTGGATAATTTGAACCAACAGAAAGATCCTTATCCGGATGGAATTTTTGACTTTATCGATAATGCTCATACGTTGGGTGGAACTATCAATGCTTACAACGGAAGAATTTATTTCCCCACGGTGGAACCTTTCGGGAAAGATTTGCGGGAAGCTCTCGGAAATGACGAATTTGCCGATAAATATGCGTTTGACTCCCTCTACACAACTACTAAAGCCATTGCCCAACAATATACTGCTCGAAATAAGTATTATCTTGAAGGAGTGTATAAATCTTCCTCCGGTTCGGAAATTAGTCTTAATGCAATGAACGTTCCCGAAGGTTCTGTAAAGGTGACGGCCGGCGGTATTACCCTAACAGAAAATGTGGACTATACGGTTAACTACAGCATGGGAACCGTGAGTATTATCAACGAAGGCGTCCTTAAGTCGGGAACTCCGATTTCTATTTCGTTGGAAAATAAATCAACGTTCGGCATCTCCACGAAATATATGTTTGGGGCAGATTTAGAGTATAAATTTTCGGAAAATTTTAATGTGGGTGCCACCATCCTCAATCTTCGCGAACAACCGATTACGCAAAAGGTGAATTACGGAGATGAGCCGATCAAGAATACCATATGGGGGATGCGAACCGCATACAAAACCAAAGCCAATTTTATTACCAAGATAGTCGATTTCTTACCGTTCTATTCTACTACCGCAGAATCCAATATTCAGTTTGAAGGTGAGTTTGCTCATTTTATTCCCGGACACTCAAGGGCTGTCGGCAAAGAAGGTGTTACCTATATTGATGATTTCGAAGCTACGAAGTCAACGGTAGATCTTAAAAATGTCAATAGTTGGGTGTTGGCTTCTACACCGCAACAACAACCGACACTTTTCCCTGAGGCACGACCGGTATCCGCCGGAGACCATGCCCGTCGCAAATTGGCATACGGCTACAATCGCGCTCGATTGGCCTGGTATGTAATCGATCCTATTTTTTATCGCAACAATAGTGCAACGCCCTCCAATATCACGCGTGAAGATCAATCAAAACCTTACGCTCGTGAAGTATATGAAACAGAGTTATTTCCCTTTAAACAACAGGCAAATGCTGCAGAAGCTACCTATATGGCAGTCTTTAATATGGCATTTTATCCTGCCGAAAAAGGACCCTATAACTATGATGTAAATGGTGCCGAAGGATTATCCGACGGGATGAATCCGGACGGAACTCTCAAAAACCCAGACAGTCGTTGGGGGGGAATCATGCGCAAAATGGATAATACTGATTTTGAGGCTTCGAATTACGAGTATATTGAGTTCTGGATGATGGACCCTTTTATTGAAAACCCTAATCACCAAGGAGGGAAATTGTACTTTAACTTGGGTGATGTTTCTGAAGATATCCTCCGTGATGGTCTGAAGTTCTTTGAAAACGGACTTCCGCCCGACGGAACAGACGATGGTGTGGAATATACCGTTTGGGGACGGGTGCCTACCATGCAAATGATTGTGAATGCCTTCGAAAATGACCCGGCAGCCAGACAATATCAGGATGTCGGTTACGATGGACTCCATGACGATATTGAACGAACACACTACAATAATACCTATCTCGAATTGCTTGCCAATGAGTTCGGAACCTCTTCCCCCGCGTATATCGCTGCACTCGAAGACCCATCAGCAGATAATTTCCATTATTTCAGAGGCAGCGACTATGACGCTGACAACGTAAAAATATTGGAACGTTATAAATATTATAACAACGCTGATGGAAACTCTCCAACGGACAATCAATCTACAGAACAGTATCCTACTACAGGATCAACCATTCCAAATGTCGAAGATGTTAATAACGACAATACATTGAGCGAAGATGAAAAATATTACCAATATGTCATCGATCTTCGTCCTGATAAAATGGTGGTGGGAGAAAACTACATTAATGATGTTTTTGAAGCAGTTCCCGAGCCTCTACCGGACGGAAGCCGCCCAACCACCAAATGGTATCAATTTAAAATTCCGATCAAAAACCCGGATAAAGTGGTAGGAGGTATCAATGGCTTTAACTCTATTCGCTTCATGCGCGTCTTCATGAAAGACTTTTCGGAACCCATCTTTTGCCGTTTGGCTACTTTTGAGTTGGTACGCAGCGATTGGCGTGTCTATAGTCTCGACTTAATGGACGACGGAGATTATATTCCAGGTCCTGGAAGCGGCAATACTACTATCAATGTTTCTACGCTCAGTTATGAAGAAAATGCCAACAGAACGCCTATTCCTTACGTATTGCCTCCGGGAATCGAAAGAGAACAGGGCTTCGGCGGGACACAAGTCTATTACGTGAATGAGCAGGCGCTGACCATGAAAGTGAAAGACCTCTCCGACGGGGATGCACGTGCCATTTATAAAAATACGGTTTTTGATATCCGCAAGTTTAAAAAATTGAGAATGTTTGTGCATGGTGAAAAGATGTTTGCCCAAGATAATATTAAAAATGGCGATGTTACCGTATTCATTCGTTTGGGCTCCGACTTTACTGAAAATTATTACGAATATGAAATTCCTCTTGAAATAACTCCTTGGGGGGTAGGGGCAGATTCTACCGCCATTTGGCCCGTAAATAACCGAATGGAAATTAATCTTGCCGACCTTGTTGCGGCCAAACAAGAAAGAAATGTACTCTCCCGCTCAGGAGAATACTCGATTACAATACCTTATGAAACCGTTATTAACGGGAAATTGATTACTGTTGTGGGTTCCCCAAGTCTTTCCGAAGTAAATACTATTATGGTCGGTGTGCGTAACCCCAAAAAACAAAATCTTAATGATGGCGATGATATGCTCCCTAAATCAGTCGAAGTATGGATCAATGAGCTAAGACTTAGCGGCTATGACGAATCTTCCGGCTTTGCTGCTCGCGGACAAATGCGAATGAATCTCGCCGACCTCGGGGACTTTACCCTCTCCGGAACTTATTCAACTCCCGGCTTTGGAACCTTAGAGCAGAAAGTCAGCGAAACTCAGAAAGAAACACTTTATACCATCGATATTGCGACAAATGTTGACGCCGGAAAAATCTTATTCCCCCAAAAATGGAATATCAAAATCCCCGTACACTACGACTATAACCTCAATATGTCTATTCCCGAGTACAACCCTCTTAACCCCGATGTGAAACTGAAGGAAGATCTTAAAACCTATCTTCGTAAAGAAGACAGGGATTCCATTCAAGCAATGACTACGGAAATGGTGGTTCGTCAAAATCTTAATATTATGAATGTTCGTAAAGAACGTAATTTTGATAAAGAGATTAAAATCAGACCTTGGGATATCGAAAACTTCGACCTCTCTTATGCCTATTCCGAAGTGAAAAGTAGAGATGTCAATACCGAATTTGATAATGAGTTCCGCCACGAAGGTGAAATCGGTTACTCTTTCAAACATAATCCAAAAAACTTCAGACCGTTAGGTTCTGTTAAAGCATTCAAATCCCCTTGGCTGCAACTTTTCCGCGAGTTTAACTTCTATCTCTTGCCTCAAATGTTTACGTTCCGTACGAATGTGACCAGAGAGATGAATGAGTTTAAACTCCGCCCGAAAAGTCAAGGAAATATTATTATAGACACCTCTTTCGTGAAGGATTTTCAATGGTCAAGAACCTATAATCTGAGATGGGATTTGTCGCAAGGACTTAAGTTCGAATATTCAGCTATTGCCCAAACCCGAATTGATGAGCCGCAAGGTCGTATCGATACCCGTACCGAAAAAGATACCCTTTGGAGAAACTTTGGCAATGGAGGCCGCGTTACCAATTTTAACCAACGCTTTGATGCCTCTTATCGAATCCCCATCAATATGATTCCGCTCTTTAACTGGATTACTGCGAATGTTCGATATACCTCTACATACAACTATCTTGCTTCGGCGCTCTCTATGAAAAGTCTGGGGAACACCATCGAGAACTCCAACACATTTCAAGGAAATGTCAATGTCAATTTTGTGACGCTGTACAACAATATTCCTTACTTGAAAAAAGTAAATCAGGGAATTATCCGGATGCAGGAACAAGCTTATCGTCAGGCCGATAAGGATAAAGGAAAAAAGAATGCCAATTCTAAAAAGAAGTTTGATCCGAGTATGGGACAAGAATACGCCGACAGCGAATCTGCGAAAGAAAAACAAGATACTTTCAAAATTAATGTAGGTAAATTAATCCTTGACGGAACCCTCCGCTTCCTCATGATGGTGCGTAATGCTTCGTTCAGCTACAGCGAAGGAACAGGAACCTCTTTGCCCGGATTTATGCCCGCGCCCAACCTCTTCGGATTGAATTTCAAAAATAGTGCTCCGGGATTCCTCTTCGTATTCGGCGGCCAGCCCGATATCCGACATATTGCCTCCGAATCCGGTTGGATGACCAAAGATACGCTACTCAATACCGCTTTCCAGTCTCGCTACAACCAAGTAATCAACGCACGTGCTTCGATTGAACCGTTTAAAGATTTTCGTATTGATGTGACCGCTAATCGTAATGTGACACGCAACTTCACGGAATACTACGTGCCCAACGCACAAGGCGAATATAAATCCTATACCCCTCAAACAACCGGGACTTTCTCAACCTCTTTCTTTGCTTTGTCCACTTTCTTTAGCGACAACGAAGATGTCTTCCAAAATTTCAAACTCCTCCGCCGCGAATTGGCCGACCGCTACTCCTTGATGAACGAAAATTCTAACGGTATTATCGATACCGCAACCGGATATCCTTTCGGCTACTCCGCCACCTCTCAGGATGTACTCATTTCCGCTTTCTTGGCTGCTTATGGTGGACAAAATGTTAAAACACTCGATATATCTTCTCCATTCGTGAAAGTACCACTTCCCAACTGGCGGCTTAATTATACCGGATTGACCAAAATTAAAGGAGTTAATAAGGTTTTCCAAAATTTTTCCATCAATCATGCCTACGTTTCTAATTATTCTGTTGGTAACTATGCTTCCAATCTTAATTATGGCGAAGATGTAAATGGAATGCCCAATAAACTCGATGCCAACCGTAATTTTATTCCGACTTACGAAATAGGGCAAGTTACCCTCACCGAACAGTTCAGTCCTCTCATCGGACTCGATATGACCTTCACCAACAGCTTACTCTTCAAAGTCGAGTTTAAGAAAAGCCGGAATATCTCTCTGAGCTTCGCTAATAACCAAATTACCGAAGTAAATTCCCATGAGTTTACCTTCGGCGGTGGCTACCGTTTTAAAGATATTACCATCGGATTTATCTTCTCCGGAATGAAACGTCAAGTGGTCAGCGACCTTAACCTGACTGTCAATTTCTCCCTCCGCGACAATAAAACCGTTCTCCGCAAAATCGTCGAAGACCTTACTCAAGTATCTTCCGGTATGCTTACCATGACCATCAATGTTTCTGCCGATTACCAAATCAGCAACATGGTCGGATTGGCCTTCTTCTACGACCACGTTATCAATCGTCCATACATCTCCAATCAATATAACAACATGAACATCAACGCCGGAATCAAAGTCCGCCTCATGCTCTCTCAATAGGCAATCCGGGTATAAAGAGTTATGCCAAATACTTAAAGGTGGGATAATGTTGTTTTAAAAGGTGGGATGTTCCGGATGCCTTGTTTCAAATACAAAGATATAAAATAATTTATACTTTGATAACACTTTTTTAAAAAGTTATTAACAATTTTAATTTTTCCTGACTTTATCACTCAAAATTCAATAGTTTTATAATCAATTGAATTGTGAGAAAACAATGATGTTTCCGCCCTGAAAAAGAAAATTATTTGTATCAAATAAACGGAGAATAGAATTTTTCGGTGTATTCTCAGTCCAATGATTATTTAGTAATTCGTACGAGCGTTCCTGCACTGTGGCTGGTAAATTCGGGTGCATACATACATTGTACGGACGAGATTCCGTTGTGATAATTTCCCGCCAATGTAGCGAAGAGGGTATATTCAAAGACATACGTTCCTTTAGAGATATAGTCGAAGAAGAAGTTGGTGGCGGCATCGCGGGTTGATTCATAATAATACAAACCATCTTGATATTTGTAGCCGGATAAGACGTTGGTGGGTTCAAATCCGGAGGCTCTCATATCTTTAAGGTGTACAAATTCCATATCTCGGTCGCACCGCAGTTCGATTCGCACACGCACTTTGTCCCCAACTTTGAGCGGTTGTTCTTCGGTTATCGGGATTAGGGTTTCGCCTTTCTCTGTTAAACCTACTTTGTAAAGCATTTTTTTCAAAGATATCGGATTTTGCGCTGATTCTGTGATATTTTCCGATTCTTCAAAATACTGCCAATATAAGGCGCCCCATGCAATGCCTTTCCCCGGTTGATTAATTACAACAGTGGCTTTATCGGACGTGATTTCTTCATTTTTCCAAGAGGTTTTCACATAACCGGTTCCGGGTTCAGGGGTAGTGCCACGATAGACCGGTGCAGTGGAAGATTCTGTAAAATGAAATTCCTCACTTCCCATTGTTACCGTAATCGGAGAAGGATCTAGAATCAATGATTTCCCTGATTTGTTCGGGTCAATCAGCAGGGCAAAGCAGGCTTCGGCGGTACTTCTTGTCGAACCCCAATTTTGCGTTTGTTTTTGTTTGAGCAACCATTGTTTCATCTTATCTGCAGAATTTTCATCTTTCAAAATAGTAAGGAATGCCTCAATAAGCAAACTTTGTCGTTCAATCGCAGACTCATACCAATAGAAGCCGGAACCTTCCTTTTTCCAATACATGCCCATCTCTTCAGAATATTGAGCTCGACTTCTCAAATATTCCATAATCTGTGTTGCTGTTTCCACCTCTTTATTTCTGTACAGCGCAAGTGCAATCATGGCTTGCATATAGACGGACTTGTTCTCTTTCCACTGTTTTTTTGCTTGATTCAGGTAGAAAAAATAGGCGTCACGATCTTTTTTTGCAATATCATAATCGTTAAGAAAATAGCTTCTTGCATATAAATATTGAATTTGATGATAGCCGATTGGGTACTCTTGGATATTTATTCTCGGATTCTTTTTTAATTCCAGATAATCTTCATTAATTTTTTGATCCATATATTGCGTCGCTTTTTTTATCATTGGTGACATCGAAGAATTCTCTTTTCGGATGACACCCATTGTATTCAGATGTCCAAATCCCGAAACGATGTATTGCGTGATGTAGCGATTTTCATAGCCGTTGGAGAACCAACTCCAAGAGCCATTGCTGTTTTGATTTTTTTCAAGTTTCTTTAGTGCATTTTTCTTTTGAGAAGCCATGTTTTGTAGATCAAATAGTAGTCCGATTCTTTGTTTGGCAGCTTGTTCATTTTGAGCATCCAATACCCATGGGGTTTCTTCGAGAACTATATTTTTAAGTTCCTCATTTTTTTGAAGATTCGAATAAAAAGCGTCGGGAGTTTTATTTTTCCATGCATCAAAAACAGCTTTTATTTTTGGGGAAGAGTTGGCAATATAAGTGGCGATGGCGTTGGCATACATTCGGTTGAAAATCTGCTCGTTGCATTCATGAGGGAATTCCATCATATAGGGGAGCGCTTGAACGGCATACCATATCGGATTGGGGGTAAATTCAAAAGTAAGAATTCCGAGGTCTTCGTTGGAAGCAGAATTGGCTTTGATTTTCAATTTATCAAACACAAAAGTTTTGGTTTGCTGACTATTTACGAACAGAGGGAGACTTTCGATGACTCTGATTCGGTTGGAGAGCACGGGCAATACGGTTTCTATTCCATCGGAATAGACCATCCCGGTGTTGAGGTCTTCGTTTGAGGTGGCGATCATAGACAACCGGATAGCGGTAATTCCTCGTGGAACAGCCACTTTGAAAAAGACTTCGGCACTTTCTCCTTTAGCCGATACAAAGGGTTGTGGGTTGTCGTTCTCAATGAGGTCCAATTTGGTGTCGGTCATTGCATCTGTGAGGGTGAGCGATACGGAGCCGGCGAGGTCATGGTTTTGCATATTGACTACCTTTGCGGAAAACAGAATATAGTCATCTTCTCTCAGAAAGCGAGGAAGATTAGGAACAATCATGAGCTCTTTTTGTGTTTGGACAAACTGTTCTAAAGTTCCTATTTTCAAGTCTTTGGTATGAGCCACACTTTGAAATTTCCATTTGGTAATACTTTCCGGCATGGTAAAAGAAAAAATCACACTTCCTTTGGCATCTGTTTTGAGTTGCGGTAAAAAGAATGCGGTTTCATTGAAATTGGAGCGAGGGATTGGGGCGGCGGGTGTTCCCGTTTTTAATGAAGTTTCTTCATCACTGATGCTTTCATCTTTAGTATACTTCAGAATTACCACATTATCGTAATCCCAATTCTTTTCCATGGGAATTTGGAAAGATTCTTCTATTGTGGCGAAAGGATAACCAGCAATTCCTCTCCCTCCGGAATAGTAATATGAAGGAACAAAAGGAAATCCCCACGAGTAATATGATTTGTACTTATAACAACAGGGGGAGGGGCGTAGAATATGATAAAAACTGTTATTATATCCATAATTATTATCATAAAACCTAAAAGGACTAAGGTTATTTTTGAGGTTAAGGTAGTTAATGGTGAAATCAAACTGATGATTGAGGAAGGCATCCAAAGAGGCGTCGTACATATTACAGAGGACTTCGGCGGCTAATTGTTCTCCTTCTTTTCCTTTCACTTTCAACATCCACTCTTCTTTCGCACCCGGCTCGAGTATATTTTTGAAGGTGGCTAATTCCATATTTAGTTTTTTGTGGGTGAAGGGAACTTTTACGGTCATGGTTTCCTGATAATGATACCCATTATTGAATAATAAAGTGCTGATAATCAGACTTCCATAATGTTTTTCTTGGATGGGGAGCTGATATTGAATAATCCCTTTTTTGAGATAAATCCATTCACGGTGCATCACCGAGTCATTGGAGATGATTTCCAACCATATATGGGCTTCGGGTAGGTAGGTACCGAGGTAGATAGTCACAGTTTGTTCGGGATTTACGGTTTCGCGATCTGCAGCCACCCAAAGGGGTTTATAGATACTACATTTCTTATTATCTGTTTTTTGAATAAAGAAAAAGGAGGTTGTTTCCACCGGTTGTCCGTATTTATCTTGAGCCGTTACCACAATTTTATAAGCTCCCTCCTGATAATTATTGAGATTAGGAATGACGAAGGAATTATTTTCTCCGGTTTGGATATAAAAAATCGGTTTTTCGGCTACTGTTTTCCATTTTTCCGGATTGTTTCCTTGATTAAGATCTATATATGGGAAAAGCCTTGCCAGCAATTGGGAATCTACCAAGGTGGAATTGGGAATTTGTTCATTATGCGGATGACGGTAAAAGGGGGGCATTTCGAGGTGGAAGATACGACATTCCACGGTTACTTCCTGGATTTCTCGTTGCAGGTTGAGGGCGGAGAGTGAAAATTGAGATTCATTTTGATCGGAGAGAATCACTTCCGGCATGTCGAGTTCGAGGATTAAGGCTTTTTTACTTACGGGAATATGGGTGTTTGCGGAATGGGTTTCTCCGTTCATATCGGTCACATCGGCGATTATTTGAAAATTGTATATGGGATCGAACTCTTGGTCATTTGGATCTGTAATAGCTTGAAACGAAATTGTAAATTCTCCGTTTTGGTCGGTAGTGAGCGTTCCTTGGGCAATTTCTTGTTCTTGTCGGGAGGGGTAAAAAGAATTCCATTTATATCGGTATGGAAACGAGGCGGTTTTTTTCACCCGATATGTTACGCTTGCTCCGTCAATGGCATAGCCGGCGTAAGCTTTTGCATTTCCGGAAATGGTAATCCACTCATTAATTTTATAATCTTCTTTGGGAGGATTGAGAATTACTTCAAATTGAGGGCGTTTGTACTCTTCAACGGAGACGGAGTGGCTTTGATTCAAACAATTAAGGGAAAATTTTCCGGTTATGCCCTCATTCGGAATTGTATAAGATCCTGCAAAAGAGCCAAATTCATTCGTAGTGAACTCCATTTCCCGAACAGTTTGCCAATTGTTGTCTTTGAGTGAGACCTTTACCGGCATATTTGTTTTAAGCACATTTTTTTTATAAGAAGATTGAATAACGATGCCTTTAAAATAGATGGTTTGTCCCGGGCGATAGATAGCTCTGTCGGTGAACAACTTAACCGAAACGACAGAGTCGGGTTTATTCTGAGTATAATAATATGCAATTGATTCGTAGATATCTTTTCCTTTAGTGATTGCTATTCCGATTTGGTTATATTTTTCATGAAATGGAACTTCTATAATACCATTTTTATTGGTTTTATAGATTTTCTGATGGTAGTGATTTTGGTTATAATCAGTATAAAATACGATAACGGGATGACTTTTAAGTGGTTCTCCGGTAGTGTGTTCGAAGATGAGAAATTCCATTGAGTTGGGAAGATATGAAATGCAGGATCCTATATTGGTTACATTTATTTTTGTATATGTAAATCCGGAGATAGAATCTTCTTTTTGGTTATCAGGAATTGCAATTATGAGATAATTTCCCGGCGCTAAAGCGGGGATATTGATGTCGGCAGTTTGAGATTGATAATCTTCGCTATATGGTGTTTTTAATGTCCATGTGTGCAATTCTTTATAATTTAGAATTTTTTTCATTTCCTGATCAAGATAGTATGGACCTAATTTTTCAGCTTCTTTTTTAGTAATGGGAATGATTCTAAAAGTAATATGGTGTATATTTTTATAATGACAGGATATCAGACTTTCCTGATTGGGAATCAATTGCGTATTTAAAGAAAGTTCAATGGATTCCTTTTGAATATTAAAGATATTGACTTGGGCATTATAAGCGGCAATAGATTCGGGAGCAGTGGCGATGGCTTTTTGATACCAACGGACGGCTTCCGTCAAAGCGGTTCTTGATTTTTCGGAAGGTTGTGATGTATATCTGTTTCCTAATTCGTTGTAATAATTCCCAAGAGCGAAGCAGATATCTTCGTGGCCGGGGGCATTACGATAGGTTTCTTCCAAAGCATTTAAGAAAGAGAGGTACAGAGATTCTTTATTTTTTAAGGAGTAATTATTGTACAGGTAGTTGATTCGTTCCAGAGAAAGGTCTATGAGGGCTTTGCTGTTGCCGGATTGAAGGTGGAACAATGTTAGTTTTTGGAAAATGCGAAGTGAAAGATATTCTGTGGAATTCTCGTCGGTTGTTGTGATAGATAATTTGCTAAACGTTTTATTATCTGAAAAATAGAGCGAATCATTTAAGGTAAAAGGATTTATGGGCAGAGAGAGTCCATATAATTTTTCCATGAAAAAAGAGAGTGCTTTATGGGTTAAAAAATCATACATAGTAGGGCGATAATCGATACCGGAAGTGGAATCGGTCATCAGTGTTAAATAGTTTGTAACGGGCGTTTGTTGTAAAAGATCTTCCGCTACGAGGGATTGGTTATAATGGTAGATGATTTCTTGGACTAACGTTTGAATATCCCAGGTTTTAAAGTCGGCATTTTTCTCTCCGCTGACGTTGGTTCTATTCAAAATTTCGTATTGATGATTGTCGTAAAAAGCTACAAACAGGTCTGCCATGGAGCTATGCCAGATGGCGAGTGTAATTTGTCGGGGATCTGTAATAGTAAGATTGGGAGCCGATTCGATTTGTTGAATTTGGTATTGGATTATTGTATGTGCAGAATCGTAGAAATCGTCATGAGTTTCCTGCAAGGTTTTTAAATCGGAAAGGATGGCTTTAATCTCTTGGGGGGATTGTTGTCCGAAGCAATTGAGGGCAACCAGAAGAAAAGAAATAACGGCTAATTTTTTCATAAATGATACATATTAGGATAATGATTTGCCAAAAGTACAAAAATAAATTATGAGACCGACGGCGCAGCCGACCCCCCATAAAAATAAAAAAAATAAATACCTTAAAAATAAAAGACAAGAACGATATAAAAATCGTATTTTTGCTTTTTGAAACATTTCAATCAAGACTTAGATATGGAAGGAAAAGTAATTATCATTTCTGCGCCGTCCGGTGCGGGTAAAACGTCAATTGTAAGGCATTTATTAGCGACGGGGCTTCCGTTGGCATTTTCGGTATCTGCTACGAGTAGGCCGAAGCGGGAGAGTGAAACGGATGCGAAGGATTACTATTTCATCACGGCAGAAGAGTTCAAAAGTAAAATTCAGGCCGGGGATTTTTTGGAATGGCAAGAGGTTTACAAGGACCAGTATTATGGTTCGTTAAAGTCGGAAATAGAGAGGATTTGGAGTACCGGGAAGCATGTTTTGTTTGATGTAGATGTGGTGGGTGGTTTGAATATCAAAAAGGAATACGGAGCGCGGGCGATGGCTATATTTGTGAAGCCGCCGCATAAAGAGGTTTTGAAAGAGCGTTTATGTTGCCGTGGCACCGAAGACAGTGCTTCATTGGAAAAGCGGATGGCCAAAGCGGAGTATGAACTTTCTTTTGAGCACGAATTCGACAAAGTTATTGTGAATGATTGTTTAAAGACAGCACAACAGGAAACGGAAGCATTGGTAAAACAATTTTTAAACCTGTAATATTATGGCCAGGATAGGGTTATTTTTTGGGTCGTTCAATCCCATACACATCGGTCATTTGATGATTGCGGAATATATGGCGGAGAATACTGATTTAAAGGAGGTTTGGTTTGTTGTTTCGCCGAATAAT
The DNA here is from genome assembly GCA_022708105.1 of Bacteroidota bacterium. Classification (GTDB taxonomy): domain Bacteria; phylum Bacteroidota; class Bacteroidia; order Bacteroidales; family WCHB1-69; genus DUOL01. The sequence goes on along the minus strand of JAKIZI010000005.1, from coordinate 28,034 downwards.
CCGTTAAAAAAGCGGGAGAATCTGTTGGATGCGCATCATCGGTTGTACATGGTCAAATTGGCCATAGAGGAGGATTCTCGTTTTCGGGCATCTGATGTGGAGTTTAAGTTGCCATATCCTTCCTATACCAGCCATACGTTAGTCAAGTTGGCAGAGCTTTATCCGCAGAAAGAGTTTGCGCTCATCATGGGCGAGGACAATTTGGCCAACATTGAAAAATGGAAAAATTTTGAGTTTATTTTAGCCAATTATCCGATATATGTATATCCTCGTGTTGGGAAAGAAAACACCCAATATCGGAATCATCCTTCCGTCATATTCACGCAAGCGCCTCAGATAGAGATTTCGGCTACCTTCATTCGGGAGTCGATTAAAGCCCGGCGAATGGTTCGTTATTACTTGCCCCAAGCGGTTGGCGAGCATATTGACAAAATGAATTTTTACCAAAAATAGAGGATTTTCAACAGAGGGGTGGAGGTAAAAAAGTGTCAATTTTTGTCATGTTTAAAAGTGCATCTATTCTCATTTAATTTGTCAGAAATTAACATTAAGTTGTTCATTATTCATGTAACAAAATCCTTGTATGAATGTAAAAAATCCAATATCTTTGTCAACTATCGTAAAAAAAAGTTAAATCATTAAAATACATCTATCTATAGAACCTGATTATTCCATTATTTCCGAGTTATTTTCATGAAAATAGTAAAACTACTGCTTCTTATTTTCTTATCACTATTTGCAATCGTTGTTGTTGTTATTGCAGTAGTGAAGATGCAGCATAGGAAGTGTGAGAAAATTGAGATCATGATTCATTCGGAGATGAAGGGATTGACGGTTACGCAGGAGGAGGTGCTGGCTATATTAAAGAAAAATAAGATTAAGATTGTCGGGGAGGAGTTGAAAGATGTTGACCAAAAAGCAATTTTCGAGAAGTTGAAAGCTCATCCCTACATCAAGCAAATCAATCCTATTCGTTTTTCAGGGCAGAAACTTATCATAGACATTGAGTTGCGAAAGTTGTTATTGCATGTATATCCGATGGTGGGACAGCAGTATTTTGTTGACCAAGAGGGTTTTTTGCTTCCGTATAACCATAATGTGCAAGAACGGTTATTAATTGCGAATGGATACTTGCAGGCGGGCTATCGTGCGGGAGCATTGGTCAAAAATACTGACTCGATGCTGGTAGCGTTGTATGATATTGCGAAGACAATAGATACGAGTGATTTTTATAGAGCACAGTATAAACAATTGTATGTCAATCAGGAAGATGATATAGAGTTGATTCCGACAGTTGGGAGTCAAATTATTTTATTAGAGAAGGAAAATAATGCTGCAGAAAAACTTTTTCAATTGACAGAGGCTTATCGTCAGGGATTAGTTTATATGAATCCGGACAAATATACATTATTAGATTTAAGATATAAAAATAGAATTATTGCCAAAAAGAGGATTAACTAAATACAAGCGAATTAGATATGAAAAAAGTGCGAAAGGAATTCACAAATCCTGACATTATTGTCGGATTAGATATTGGGACGACAAAGATTGCCACTATTGTCGGTTATAAGAATGAAGAGGGGCGAATTGAGGTATTAGGATATGGAAAAGCAGAATCTACAGGGGTTCAGCATGGGTTAATCTTCAACATAAACAAGACGGTACATGGAGTAGAGCAATCGGTGACAATGGCGCATGATCGTTCCGGACAGCAGATAGACGAGGTTTATGCAGGGATTGCCGGACGCCACATCAAGAATAAAGAGTATAAGCACGAGATTCAGCGTATTAATGGTAAAGATACGGTCATTGAGCAAGAGGAAATAGACCAAATGGTTCATGATGTTGAGAATATTTTATTGCCGGTAGGAGAAAAAATTATTACAGTAATTCCACAGCGTTTCATCATAGATGGGGAGCGGGAAACCAATGAGCCGGTAGGGGAAATGGGAGAGTTAATTGTAGGTTATTTTCAAGTAATTACCGGGAATGAAAATGAGATAAAAAAGATTGTGAAGTGTGTGAATGATGCTCAATTGAACGTTACGGATATCATTTTGGAACCGATTGCTTCAGGGTTGTCTTGTTTGCGGGATGAAGAAAAAAAACAAGGTGTAGTGCTGATTGATATTGGTGGCGGAACTACTGATGTTGCGATTTTTTATAATGGAAATCCCGTATATTCGGAGGTAATTCCGTTTGGTGGGAATGTGATTACGAAGGACATTGCCCATGTGTGTAGGATTACGGAAGAGTTGGCAGAGAGTTTGAAAAAGAAATACGGAACTTGTATTGAGGAGCGGAGCGATAAAAACAACACGATTACCATTCCAAGTTTTCATGAAACAAAACCTTCACAAATCAGTGAACCTTATTTGGCGAAAATTATCAATGCACGTGTAGTAGAATCTATTGTCAATCCGGTGAAGAAAGTGATTGCGGATTCGAATTATGCATCCAATATCAATGCAGGGATTGTATTGACGGGAGGTGGTGCCATGTTGAATCATCTGAAGGAACTCTTTCAATACTCTTTAGTGATGCCTGCCCGTATCGGGAAGCCGGATATCGGGTTTAATAAATCCATGCCAAGCGAATTAAATAATCCTATGTATGCAACTGCGTTGGGATTGCTGAAATATGGCATCATGGAAAATAAAAGTACTCAGCCTAAGAGCTCCCCTGTTGTCACTGTAAAACCGGAAAAGTATGAAGGAAATCCGGAAAACGGAATTTTTAAGAAGATTCAGTCATTCTTCTACAAGATGTTAGAAACTACTGAATAGATAGGTATTTATCCATTGAATAATCAAAAAAGTAATATATATAAAATCAAAAATCATGAGAGATAAAATAGATTTTACCCCCAATTATGGTACAAAAGAAAATAGTTCCATAATCAAGGTCATCGGAGTTGGCGGTGGCGGTGGAAATGCGGTAATGCACATGTACAGTGAAGGTATTGTCGGTGTGGATTTTTTGGTATGTAACACAGACAGGCAAGCATTGGATAATAATCGGGTTTCGTCCAAATTGGTATTAGGAGACACCGGATTAGGGGCAGGGGCAAATCCTGAGGTTGCACGAGAATTAGCGTTAAGCAGTAGAGATCGGATACGTTCCTTTATAGGGGAAGAAACAAAGATGCTTTTTATTACAGCCGGAATGGGAAAAGGAACAGGTACCGGAGCAGCCCCTGTAGTAGCTGAAATTGCCAAGGAAATGGGAATTCTTACTATAGCAGTAGTTACTTATCCTTTTGGTTTTGAAGGTATGGTGAGAGCAGATTTAGCACAAAAAGGGATTGAAGAATTAAGGAAACATGTGGATTCTTTGCTGATTATTAAAAATCAGAATATTATGAAGTATTATAGTGATGCTTCGATCAAGACCGCTTTCGGCTATGCTGATGATGTGCTTAAAAATGCAGTAAAGTGTATTGCAGAACTTATTACTGTCCATGCCCATCAGAATGTTGACTTTAATGATATTGCCACCATAATGACGAATAGTGGAGAAGCCATGTTGGGGCATGCGGTTGCGGAAGGAGAAAACAGAATTTCGGAAGTTGTTGACAGAGCCTTGTCTTCACCATTGCTCAATGATGGGGATTTGATTACCAATGCGAAGAATTTTCTTTTCTTTATTACTTACGGAAGTGAAAAAGAGTTGCTCATTTCAGAATTGGATATGCTTACGCAGAAATTTGATGAGATTAAAAATCGGGATGCTACGGTTATTTGGGGACGTGCAGAAGATGAATCTCTTGGTTCAGCAGTGAAATTATCTGTTATTATCACTAATTTCAGAACACAGGATGAACAAAAAGTTAAGAAAACTAACGAAGTTCCGATAGAGATAAACGTACCGATTAATAATCCTACGCCCACGGTACAGACAAAGCCTAAGAATCCATTTGACGATATGTTTTCTGATTCGGTATCTCCTTCAAGACAAGGAGATTCAGGAATATTCCCGAAAGGATATTCATGGCCGGAACCAAATAATTCGGAAAATTCTTTTGCAACAACCCAGAATCCGAGAACAGCAAATTTTGGTAATTCAGATTCGAGTCACCGCAATGGAAATCCTGAGTGTATTAAAGATGGAAACAACATGGGATTTGAGAATCCTACTGTTTTTGAGAATTTATACACACAGCCTTCTGTTTTGAGAGAAATCCAAACGCAAAAAAATACACAAACCGAAACTTTAATTCAGAATCAAAGTTATATAAATATTGACGACGATTCGAGAGATCTTTTTTTTAAAAATATTCCGGATTAAAAAGAATATTATAAGAGAATAGATGGTTGGGGAATGCGAATCTTTAGATAAGAGATTAAAGATGCTTCTGCCAACCATTTTTTTTCATAAAAGGTTTGAATATCTTTTAACAGAGGATTTTCGGTTTGATTGTAAACATCTTCAATATTTTCGAGTACAATCCAGTTTTCGGTTTGGACGGTTTCGAGTGTATATTCGTAGAGTAGTCGGCTATCGGTTTTAAGATGTATGATGCCGTCGGGTTTTAGAAATTTCTTGTATTTTTCCACGAAGTTCGGAGAGATTAATCGTCTTCTGCTTTTACGCGGTTGCGGGTCGGGGAAGGTAATCCATATTTCGCTAATCTCGTCTGTGTCGAAGAAAAATTCGATATCTTCAATTTTGGTCCTTATAAATGCGGCATTATGGAGTTGTTGGGTCAGTGCATCTTTGCATCCTCTCCATATTCGGGCGCCCTTACGATCAATGCCGATAAAATTGCAATCAGGGAAACGTTGCGCCAAAGCAACAGTATATTCACCTCTGCCGCATCCAACTTCGAGAATGATGGGATTCTGGTTGTGAAAGTGCTGTTTCTGCCATTTTCCTTTCAGAGGGAAAATGCTGTTACGAATATCGTAATTTGAATGTTGGTACAGATTCTCAAAAGTTTCGTTTTCTGCAAAACGTTGTAATTTATTTTTTCCCATAATTATTAAGGAGCATATTGAATATTAACCAATTGGCAGTATCTGCCTTTCAGAGCGAGCAGTTCTTGGTGGGAGCCTTGTTCTACGATACGTCCTTCTTCCATCACCATGATTATATCGGCGTATTGGATGGTAGAAAGGCGGTGGGCAATGACAATGGAGGTGCGATTTTTCATCACTTTATCCAATGCATCCTGAACCAATTTTTCTGATTCGGTGTCCATAGCGGAAGTGGCTTCGTCCAAAATCAGTATTTCAGCGTTGCGAAGGACGGCGCGTGCGATGCTGATGCGTTGGCGCTGTCCCCCGGATAGGGATAAACCGCGGTCTCCGATGACGGTATCCAGCCCATCAGGAAGTTCCAAAATAAAATCATACGCATTGGCAATTTTAGCTGCTTCAATGACTTGTTCTTTGGTCGTTCCCGATTGCCCGAAAGCGATATTATTAAAAATGGTATCATTAAAGAGAATGACATCTTGAGAAACAATAGCAAAAAGTGCGCGTAAATCATCAATAATAAAATCTTGAATATTAACGCCGTCAATCATTATTTCACCGGATGAGACATCATAGAAACGGGGAAGTAGATCAACTAAGGTGGATTTTCCGGAACCTGATTGTCCCACTAATGCCACTAATGCTCCTTTCGGGATGGTGCAATTGATATTTTGTAATACCGGAACTTGTCGGTAGGCAAAGCTCACATCTTTAAATTCGACAAGATTGTTAAATTTGGAAACGGGAATAGCAGTTGGTTTTTGTTCGATTACCTCTTCGGCATCCAGCACGTCATATATTCTGTCCAATGCGGAAATACCTCTCCGGTAGTTAGAGATTGCAGTAGAGATATTTTTGGCAGGATTAATAATTTGGGAAAAGAGGGCGATATAGGTAATAAAGAGGGCGGCGGATAAATTTGAATTACCGTTAAGCACAATCATCCCTCCCACCACGAGGATAATCATCACGACAGTCACGCCAAGAAATTCACTTAATGGCGAGGCAAGGTCGGCGCGTCGATGAATCCGTTGTTGCAAATGAGAAAATTCGCGGTTGTGAGTCGCAAAAACCTCATTTGCATGATCTTGAGCGTTAAATCCTTTTATGATTCGTAATCCTAAAATAGTCTCTTCAACATGAGCCAGCAGAATTCCCAATTTATTTTTAGCCTCTAATGATTTTCCTCTCAGAGATTTCGTAATTCTTCCGATAAAAAAAACGGCGGGTGGCAACAATACCAAAACGAAAATAGTAAGTTTAAAATGTAAAAATCCTAAAGTAATCAAATAAAAGAGAATTGTAATCGGATCGGTAAGAAGTTGTTGGAGTGCTTTTAATACGGTAAACTCAATTTCCTGTGTATCATTTACTGCTCTTGAGATGACGTCCCCTTTTTTTTGGTCACTGAAAAAAGAGATGGGTAATATTAGCACCTTATCGTACATTTTATTGCGTATCTGTCTCACAAAATCACTCTTGACCGGAGCCATTACCACTTGAGCAAGGAAGAAGAATACATTTTTAAAAAAGAAGAGTACAAAAACAAAAAGCGTCATTCCCAGCAAAGAACTTGACGAAGCCGATATGTCCATAATACGTGAAACTTGTCGGATCAACCATGCCCCGATCATAGATAAGCCTGAGGATTCTCCTGTAAATATCAGTTTTACAAAAGGTTCTATCAACATAAACGTAAGAATGGAAAAGAAAACAGCCGCAATATTAATCAGAACAACCAACAATAATTTCCCTATGTAGGGTTTAATCAAGGGAATTAAGTTTCGTTGGGCCTTCATCCGCAATAGCTTCTTGAATTTTTTTGCAAATTTACATCATTTTTTTGGATAACTCTTTAGATAATGTGAAAAGAATCATCCATTATTTTACTTTTATTTCATATAAAACAATGATAATTAATGAAATAAAAATAAAAGTGCTGAAAATAAAAAAGAGTTTATATAAAAAAACTACTCCTTAACCCGAATCCATGTTTGTGAACGGCCAAGAATTCCGGCTTTATCTAAAGATCCGCGTACGGAAAGATTTCCGGTTTTGGCGTCAAGGGAGATATTACAACGATAGACTTTCCCGTTATTGGGGTCTAAGATGGTGCCGCCGGTCAGAGAACCGTTTTTTAGCACCATATCATTGAGAATGAGCAGGCCGAGTTTGGGTTTGTTCTTATTGGCTCCGGAACATTCCGTACAAAGAGCATCAGGATTTTTAAATAGTTTTTCGATTTTTCCGTAGTACTTTCCGTTGGTTGCTTTAAAAATATAGACAATTGATTTGGCTTTTCCGTCTTCATCATCAATCGTTTTCCAGCGGCCGAGGATTTGATCAATTTGTCCGAATCCTGATAAAGAGAAACAAACTAAGCAGAAAAGGGAAATTAACATTTTTTTCATAAAATTCTAATTTTAAGTGAATTAATAAATTAAGTATTGAAAAGGGAGATAAACAATACCTTTCTAACAATAGATTTTCTTTAATTTAACAATAATAATAAATAAACTTGTGCTATGATCCTCTTGAATAATTGTGCAAAGGTATTATTTTTTTTAAATAAAATGCAAGTGTATCTTTTTTGAACTTTTTTGCAATTTTTCTCGTTCAAACAAAAGATTTGATTTTCAAATGTTTATATTTTAAAAACTATGAAATAGTATTATAGATAATGAGCCAAAATAAGTAACGCCCCTCAAGTATGCTGCCTTGCGGCTCGCCGGAGAGACTTATTATCATTAGTGGGATTTTATAGTGCTATCGAGAAAGAAATACAAATCATATTTAATGAGCAAATAATCAAAATATTTTTTCTTGACTTTTTTGCATGCAATCATTTTATCTCCATTGGCTGATTTAAAACATTTTTTAATACAATTTGCTTGCGTTTTGCTCAGTTATTTTTGTATCAAGTTATCACCCAATAGATAACTTAATTTATCCGTTTTACGGGATTACGCTGGAGAAAAAAAACTATAAAATAGAGTTTAGGCTGTCAGGAAATAAATAAATTATTTATTTCTTCCATTTTAACAAGCGTTCTTCTATTTCTCGTTTGGGTAAACGTTTGTTATTTTGTAATAATTTTTCTAATTTCTCGGCAGCAATAAGTGGCGTTATAATATTGCATTTAACTAATTGATCAAAAATAAATATTAAACCAGCTACAGTAACTCCATCCATTATTGCCTGATTACGCAATTGTTTATCGCCTGTTAATAGTGTGTAATTATTGGTTCTGGCATATTTTCAAACTGCACAATCTGTTATGGAAACATTCCCTTTACACGAGATATTTAATTTTACAAGCTCTTGTAATTCAATAATTGAATATTTTTTTACAAATAGCCTATTAGCTGTAAGGAACTTTGTTATCGTTCTTTTTTGTTTTTCTTCGGTTATTTCATTGATAACAAAATCAACTGTGTGGATATGAAATGGCAATGCAAAAAATTCATTCAGCAAACCAATTAAGTATAAGTCAATAAATATATTTGTATCGCTTACAACAATATCCATATTCTATACCAAATTTAATTCGTTACGAACTGTTGTTAACGGAATATTGAGTAATACAGACGCTTTTGACAAAGAAATAATATCGCTGGCTAATGCACGATATACCAAGCGTTCAAATCGGTTTGAGTTTTCTGGTTTTGCCGTACTCAGCATAACTTTGTGCTTAAATTCCGTATTTTTATTTTTCTGCATACAGAAATATTTGTGTCGCTGTTCGCTAATGATATTCAACTGTTTTGCTTTAAACATCAAGGCGTCAACAGATATCCCAAATTGAGTTTGTATGTCGCGAAGTTCATTCAATGAAATATCTTTCCTTGAATTTCCAATCATTTTAAAAAATACATCACGGGAGATAAGCATTTCGCTTGCGAACAAATGGCATAAATGTTCTTTTACTTTTGAATCTAAATTCTCGTCAAAATGCAATAAAATATGTCCTAATTCGTGCAAAGCGGTAAAACGTTTTCTCTCAACGGTAAATGATTTGTTGATTACAATTATCGGTTTTTTTGCTCCGACCAATCCGCTTAATCCATCAAAACTATCAACTTCATTAATTTCTATAACCTTAATTTGGTGTTCTTCTAATATTTCAATAAGATTATTGATGCCATCTTCGCCCAATTGCCATTCGTTCTTTAATCGTGCTGCAAGAGCATATATATCATCTTCGCCATGCACGGTAACATTAGAAAAATCAGTAGAGAAATCGGATATCATATTACATATATCCTCAACTTCCACATATCGTTCCAACTTATCGCGAATAATTTCTTTGATAGTTAAAAGTTCACGATTCGATAATTTAGTTTTTTTTCTAAATTCAATATTCCCCAATGAAACGGATAGTGGACGAAAAAAATAATCTATTTTTACGTTAAGTGCGTTAGATAGGGCTATCAGCACAGTACTATCAGGCATCATTTTGCCGCTTTCATATTTGGAAATGGATTGTTTTGACACTATATTATTCAATTTCTTACATAGGTCATCCATCGAGAGTCCGTTCATAACCCTCGCATTTTTAAGCCGTTGTGAAAAATTTATATTCATAATTCAGTATCTTTATTTGGTTGACAAATGTAATATAAATATTTTAAATTGTCAACCGAATCTCAATTTATTTTTCTCATTTTTATTTTCTTCTCATTCACCTCATACAAGATATTGTCTATTTGCGGATACTCTTGTCTTGTATCTGCCTGCGGATTTTGTTTTTTGGTGGTAAGATTTTTTTCTTATCTTCCCTACAAAAAAACACTATGATTTATGGATACATTCGCGTTAGCAGCGATAAACAAACAGTAGAAAACCAGCGCTTTGAAATTAATAACTTTTGTGAGCGACAGAATTTGAAAATTGATGAATGGATTGAAGAAACCATTAGCGGCACTAAGGCCGTTGAAAAACGGCAATTGGGCAAATTGCTAAAAAAACTACAAAAGGACGACATTCTTATTTGTTCCGAACTTTCACGTTTAGGACGTAGTCTGTTTATGATTATGGATGTACTTTCCGCCTGTATGAAAAAAGAAATCCAACTTTGGACGATTAAAGACAATTACCGTCTTGGTAGCGACATTTCGAGCAAAGTTTTAGCGTTTGCATTTGGACTTTCGGCTGAAATTGAACGTAATTTGATTTCTCAGCGGACAAAAGAGGCATTGGCGAGAGCAAAGGCGGAAGGGAAAATTATTGGCAGACAAAAAGGCATTAGAAACAAATCGCTAAACCGGAAATGTACAACAAAACACTATTATATTATCAGAAAAATTGCACAAGGCGAAAGTATTCCGTTGATTGCAAAACACCTGAAAATAGCACGTGGAACATTATACCGATACCTTGCTTATACAAATGTACGCGAACCAATAAAATCAAATAATGGACGTTGGAAACGAGGAATTTACTAAATCTATAATAACGTCCGTTTTTTGAAGACTGACCCGAAGGCTCGTTATCAAGGATATATGTTCTATTTTAGGGAGGGATTTTGTTGGAATAATGTTTTAACCACGCATATTAAATGTAGAAAGAAACAATCAACGGTACATAGCACAGAAAGTATGTCATTTTTTTCTGAAACAGAAGATGTTCCTGAATTTTATATGATAACAGTAATGAACTCTCGTTTAATTGCTTACTATGTTGATTCATTTGTAAATTCAACTTCGCATTGTACTACTGGAGATGCCAAGTTAATTCCAATAGTTGTACCAACAAGACAAGAATTATTAGAGGTGAAAAATATTTTTGATCAAGCAATACTTTTACGCATCAACGATAATGATTCAGAATTAGAAATTATTCAAAATAAGATAGATAAATATATACAAAAATTATATTTCATATAATATTCTAATATCTTTTTCTAATTCATTTTCTAATTCATTGAGTTCAATTATTGAATTACTGTCTTTTTTCAAACTCACAGCCTTGTGGAAAATTATTTCAATTTTTTTGAGTTGTTTTTCTGTTGGTATTATGATAGGTAACTGCCGAATATCGTTTATTTGAATATTTACAGTGCAATTTATATAATCACGATAATAATCAAACAATAATTCTGAATTTAGTAATGCAACAAAATAATAATTAGGTGTAACGTAAAGCATTGAATATAATGCCATTGAACCTACGTCATTTACCGATTTTGCTTTCATTTTTGCTTTTAAAAGCCGTGCTTGTGGATTTAAAACATTTGTCCAGCAAAATCCCTCATTACTCCAAACCGTATAATTGTATAACCATTTTATCTATTCTCTTTTGAATGCTGTTTAATTTTTGTTCATCCTCATTGATATTAACGCTGTTACAAAACAGCTCTTGTTTAACAGCATATGCTTCATCAAAAATTCTGTTATAGCTTATCAAAGTTTCTTTTGTTGGAATAACAATCGGAAGTTGCCTTGCATCATTAATTTGAAAAGTTTGTGTATTATTCACATAATTATCAACATAATAACTTATAAAAGTTGAATTTATAACACAAACAATAAAGGAAATAGGAACAAAATCACACAAGGGAAATAGACTCATGCTTTTTACGTCATTAATACTTTTACCCTTTAAACGACATTTTAAAAATGTAGTATTTATATCATTCCAACAGAGCCCCTCCCTAAAATAGAATTGTGGATTTCTAACGACAGGCATGCCTTCACCTTTTTTGCCTGAATTCGTCTTCAAAAAACGGACATTTTCTTTGCTCCAAGCGATGGCAAAAGGTGTCTCAAGATACCATCGGTTTCCGTCTTTATCACCTTTATCGTAAGGAACATAATACTTTTTGGAAGTATCAATGCCATTGTCTTTTTCGTCTTGCGTTAACTCATTTACATTTGCGACTTCATTATCGTCTATTAAACGATAAATATAACCTTGACCAAAAATATCACGACCATATTTTTCTTTGAGGTCATCAAATAATTTTGCTATTTCAATTTCCGACAAAGATGTAAGAAAATCTGTAACATTAGCAAATTGCTCTAAACCTTGCACTTGTATTTTCTTTTTTTGTATGGCTTCGACAAGTTTTTTAGAACGTGATTCCAAAATATTTTTTGCCCATTTTGTGGATTTTCTGACGGCAATATATTTACCGTTGTTTGCAGTAGCCAATCCCTGACCACCTTCTGTTAAGCAACCAAGTAAAGCAACATCACCGGGTTTCAAACTCTTACGATAGGCTTCAAGTTCTTCTTTGTTTTTTTCAATATCCCGCGAAGTTTTGATTTTGTCCCACCATTTGTCATAAAGTTCTTTTACCTTTTGACCGTATTTCTCGTAAATACGCATGTTTTCGGGGGTTGGTTTGAAAATTACAGAGTTCTGTGTGTTGCGGTAAACCTCTTGAGAAACGAAATATTTAAATGGATTAGACAAATCTTTGCTTCCATCTAAAAAACGAATTTCATTGTTTTTTACTGTTTTATTTGTAAACGAAGTAATGCATGCATCAACCATTGCAGCCTCAAACGGATTCGCCGTATCGAAAAAATAATTGATTTTATTATCGAGCAATAAATCTCGCAAATTACGTTTTGTTTGTGTCGTCCAAAATGTTTTTGGAGTGATAAAAGTTAAGTTTCCATTTGTGTTTAATAATTGTTTCCCTTTGAAAAAGAAATGGTTATACGTATCGTCAGCAAAGCCAAATTCCTTTTCAAGCGCTTTTTTATCATCTTCTTTTACTCCTTTAGTTGAAATATACGGCGGATTCCCAATTACAATATCAAATCCTGTATTGACTCCGAACATCCACTCTGCATCAAAAAACAGAGAAGTGGCATTTTGGTCATAAGGATTCCAATGGGCCATTTGTATTGCATCGTCAGGAGAGTATTCTTCATTGTCAGCGAGTAATTTTGCCAATTTTTCGCGTAATTGCTTATCCTTAAAACGGCATTCGGCTTTCTGTTGTGCATTGATTGCGGAAAAGTGTTGCTTTCTTACTGCTAATAACTCTTTTTGAGTAATTTCTATTTCCGGGTCTTCAAATAAATTACCTTGAGCCGGACGTTTTTTAATGTCAATTAAAGTGTTCGCTGCTACAAATTTGGTTTCCAAATTGGGAAGAGTGGGAATTCCATAATTGGGCTTAGTTTCATCTTTTTCCTGTTCGCATATTAAAGAAATAAAAAATCGTAATTTGCTTATTTGAACAGCAATATTTTGGATATCAACCCCATAAATACAATTTTCAATCAGATGTAGTTTTTGGGCATAAACAGTTTTTTCTTTTCTACAATCCAATTTTTCTAACACACGAACCATTTTATTTAATATTCCCATTGGAAATGCGCCCGAACCGCAGGCCGGATCTAATATTTTAGCTGAACGTAATTTATTGGCAATTAATTCGCAATATTCATGACTATTAACCAGAAATTCAGGTAAATCTTCTTTCGTAAATAATTCTCGAAAGATATCTTTTGGAATATTATTAGGAGAATTAGAACAAGATGATTCGGTATAGGCTATAAGCGATTCATTGACCATATAATCAACAATTTCTCTTGGTGTGTAAAAAGAGCCGGATTGGTTTCGTGCAGTCTCTTTCGTTTCCGGATTATAAGCACCTAAAAGATTTTCAAAAACTTTTCCTAATAATTCGGGATCAAGGGCTACATCTGCATCATTTGGTGAATTTTCTTCAACAGTAAAATTGTATTTTGCAAGTAAGGGGATTAATCCTTTTTGTTCATCAAAAAAAAGTTGATTAGGAATAAATGCTCTACACTTATAAGTCTGTGTATTAGGAAAAAAATCTTTATTTCTGCTGAATCCGTCGTAATAAATGATTAGATCTGTATCAGCATCTTTTTCTTTATCAAGACATTCAAATAATCCTCCATTAAGAAATGGAACAGATTGGAAAAGTTTAACAATTTCATTATCTGAAATAGAAAACATCTCTTTATAACGATATAAAGTTTTAATGCCATAATGTTCTTTTCGCATATTGCGATCATCCTCATCATATGCAAAATCTCTTTTTCCAATTTCTTTATTAAGTGTTGCAAAAAATAGATTTTGCAAAATGGCATTGTAGTAATTACCCACAATTCTACTTTGGGGATCAAAATCTTTCAAGATAGATTTTAAAAAGTCAATTTCAAACAGATTGTCAGGAACAAGTTTTTTTTGTTTAATGAACCAAACAAACATAATTCTAGTAATCAAACGAATAAGATGCTCTTCAATTTTATGGCGGTCATCGCTTAGAATATCTGTATTATTAGGATAAGTAATTCCCATTTGTGGAGATAAAGCCCATTGATACCATTCAAACAATTCATTGTAAAATTGTTTTGTTAATACTTCAACAGAGAAACGATTTTGTAAATCATCGAATAATGAATTTTTTTCAGTAGCTCTTATTCTTCCTTTTCCCAAAAATTGAGTAGGTGTTGTTGTTGGTGTCCCTTTTCCTAGAATGTAGGAATATCTGCGTGGATTTGAATAACTTCTTCTTAGTTTATCATCTTCTATTGATGTTTCAATTTGGATAAGTGAAAAACGATATTGTTCATTATTTTGATGAGGTAGAAAAATAACCAAAGCTCTATTATTCAAACTTTTATGAAGAATTATTTGAAAGGCATCTTTAGAGATTCCAACACGTGCATCATGTAAAGATTGATGTTTCATTTCAAAAACATCTAACCCCAAGCTTTTACACGTTCCTAATTTTGTTACTGATGAAACAAACCTTTGTTGAAAACCTGATAAAGGTATCTCTTTTTCGCAAATTTCAAAATCATTCGGAAGCAAATCATCTTCTAAAAACGTGAGGAAATCTTCTCTGTTGTAAGGTTTTGAAAAATCTATCATAAATTATATTTTTTAAATATTCATACTTATTTGATTTTGATTATGCATCAAATTATGATTTGCAAAATCAGATTCAATTTCTTCAGATAAAATTAATGTTTCTTTGCCATTTGAGATCTGGTTTGATTTATCTAAAATCTTATTCAAGTATTCCCGACTTACAATTTCATTTAGTTTTGGAAAATCAATTTCTTTAAGTTTATTGATTTTTCTCAAGGCATATCCTTCTAATGCTTCTAACTCTAAAGCCTCGATTAAACCATCAAGATATTCTTCATCCTTAATAATACCAGAATCTTTTATTATTTTAATTTTGTCGATAGAATCACGTTTGTTTTTTTCAATATTTGAATCATCAATTTGTTTAAATAATTCATTTTCAACAGCATTGTATATTGGATAAAAATTATCAGAAGTACTATATGAAAATTCATCCTCTTCGTTTGGCTCAAAAAGAGAAAATGCTTTTTCAGGGTCAAGAGTTTCTATCAGAGAAGGAGTTTTTCCGATTTTAAATACAAAATTATTTCCTTTTTTCCCAAATACTAAAACCCCTTTTTGTTCTTTATGAGTTAAACGACGTATTCGAGTACGTAGAGGTATTGATAAAGCCTCTTTCATTTCTTGTGTTCCTCTCATTTGCTGTAACTTGATTTCGTATTTTGTACTCCAAGATTCTTCTTCATTCTTTTTAATCAATTCTCGATATTGTTCATTGAAAAATGATTGTAATTCTTCTTCTTTAGTTAAAATCTTAGTATCTTCTCCCATAAGAGCTTGTATCATATTCATTTTAAGAGTTGAAATTTCTTTTCCACGAGTTTCTTCTTCTCCTAAAGCAGTTGGGAAATAATTAAATATAAATAGTTGATCGAACATTCGTTTATTAATACGATTGATACGTCCTACACGTTGAATTACACGAGTCGGATTATATGGAATATCATAGTTGAAAATTGCACCTGCTCGATGTAAATTATATCCCTCTGAAATAGCATCAGTAGCAATAAGAATTTGAAAATCGTTGTTTTGATTTTTTTTAGAATAACTTGCATCAAAATTAGAATTTATTTTTTCTTTATTTGATGTGCTTGCATCAGCAGAGGTGTATTTAAAAACCGGAAGGTCGCATTTTTTGAGTTGTTCACTTAAGTAATTTGCCGTATCAGCAAATTCAGTAAAAACAATTATTTTACGCTGGGGATCATTTAATATTTTTTCTTTTATTATGGCAATGAAATGTTCTGTTTTAGGGTCAGAACTTACATTTGCCCAATCATTCTCAATTTTTTTTAGAATAGCAATATCTTCTTTTAAATCTTCAAAAAATGATTCTTTTAAATACTTGGTCTTGATTTCAAAGAGTCCTTTTTCTTGCAATTTATTAATTTCGCCACCAACAATATCTTCAATAAGATCCGGATAGACATCATTGGGTTCATCATACAAACTTTTAATGTCTGGCAGATTTCCTTTTTTATATATGGGGACAGCATTGCGTTTTTCAGCCCATAAAAGAATGTTGTCACAATTTCTCCTCATATTTTTAATTGATGTTTTAAATGCGCTTTGTGAACTTTCAAATCTGCGAACTAATAGAGATCGCATAAACTTTGATAAATTCTGTTGAGACTCGCGAAATAAATCATAATCAAATCCAGCTTCTTCAATATCACGTTGTAATTCTGCGATAGAATTCTCTTTGATATATTGCATTGGTTTATATCTAGTTGCCTTAAAAGAAATTGGATTTTCTGTTTTATTATTAGTCTCCCTGATAGTATTTTTGGGAGAAATAAGATTTAGCGTTTGGGCGTATAAATCTTCTAAATTACCCAAAGGATATTCAAGTAGTATAGGGTCAGCAACTTCAGGAAAATCGATTTTTTGACGTTTCAAATCTTTTTTATAATCCGGAATTTTTTCAAGATCTATCCGAGAACGTCTTATTACTAAAGGTTGTATAATTGTTCGAATTCGCTTGGCAATGTTGGCTGTTTCTTTTTTCAATTCAGATTCGGATATAGTTTTTTCTTTTTGAGATTTTCGTAAATCCTTATATGTGGAAATACAGTTACGAAAATAATATCCTAAATTACTGGCAGTTTGTATGGTTGATTTGCCTGGAATTTGGAATAATTTAACCATAGAAAAAATATCTTCCGGTTTATTGTTAAAAGGGGTGGCGGTTAGCAATAACACTTTGTTATCTTGGCAAATTTGTTTTAAAAAAGAATAGTCTTTTGTATATTCATTCCGATAATTATGTGCTTCATCAATAATAATTAGCCATTTTTCTCTATTTTGAGATAAATTATTATATTCATTATATGCTTTTTCTATAATGCCACTACTAAAAACCATGGCATTGATATTAAATTGAATACGATAATCTTCCCACTGTTTTGTAAGATGAGGTGGTGTTATAATAATGGTTCTTATATTCAAATTATTAGCAATTGTTGCGGCAATAATACTTTTCCCTAATCCAACTACATCAGCTATAATTGCACCATTATGTTGTTCAATGGTTTGCATCGCTAACCTGACAGCATCTTCTTGATATTTAAGATTTAGAAACCTTCCATGTGTTATATCGTATGGCGTTCTGATGCGTTTACTTGAATCAATGGCAAAATATTCATGTAAAACTCTTAGAAATACTAAATTGGGAGGTACAAGTTTGTCTATCCAAATTTTATTAATTACATTATCTTCAAATGGTTTAATATTTTCTTTATCAGCAATCACAATTGCCTTTTTCCATAAATTTTCAAATATCTGCATTCCTTCTTCTACTTCAGGATTTCCGTCAAATCGGACATTAATTTCGTCTTGGCGGCGTAACCCACTAAAAGTCAAATTGCTTGAACCTGTTATCAATGTTCCTAATTTTGTTCCATCTTCACTTAGTTCGTCTTTTAAACTAAAAATATACATTTTGGCATGACAAGGTTCTTTTGTCTTACGAATTTCAAGAGAACCATCTTTGATTTTCTGATAATAAATAGAAAAAGCTTTTTTCTGATCTTCCGTATCAAAATAATTTGTATTAGAAAGATTAACTAGTGATTCAAAATAATCTTTTTGAATTGTAAGTTTATTCGGCTTTCGTCCTTGGTTCCAAAAATCAATTTCCGAAGTTTTGTTCATCAATTCTCTTTCCATATCTAGCCCTACTAGAATTCGGACTTTTACTCCGGAAAGGTTATTATATATTTCAGTTAATCCGCTAAAGTAAAAGTATCCAACAAGTGCATCAAATGCTTTTGTTTTGGTTGGTAAAATACGATTGATAACGTCAGCTAAGGAATTTTCTCCTTTTTTGTTAGTGATAAAATGGTTACTACTCATTATCTATAAAAATTTCAAATTATAAATCATTTTATGCAAAAGTACAAAATATTAAATTCTGAATGAAGATATATTATTATTGTTTATCAAATTATTATTAAAAGGAATTTCTTGAAAATCCTAATTTATGATTTCATAGTTCTAACAATAACTCTTAAATTCTCTCCATGAAGACAAATACATTTTCTTATAGATTCCTTGTTTTTGTGGTAAAATTATCTATTCTTAATGCTTAACAACAAAAACGTATTTTTTATTGACAACAATGGGGCTATTTCTATAATAAAAAACAATTAAGTGATTAATAAAAAATACAATATAAAAGGCATTCCGTTCAAGAATGCCTTAACAAAGTATAAATATTTGAAAAGAGACAAAATTATTCGCCGATCATTTTTTTGTAAGATTCTGCATCAAGAAGAGTATCTATGTCAGCAGGATGACTTGGTTTAATTTTTACGATCCATCCTTCGTTATAAGGATCGGTATTAATAATTCCCGGGTCTGCTTCTAAAGCTTCATTAAATTCGAGTACTTCGCCGTCCACGGGGAGGAACAGATCAGAAACGGTTTTTACGGCTTCAACGGTTCCAAATGGTTCTTTTGAGGTAAGTGTTTCACCTACAGAAGGAATATCAAGAAATACAATATCTCCTAATTGGTCAACTGCATAGGCAGTGATGCCTACATAGACCTCATCACCTTCCACCTTTAACCATTCATGGTCGGTTGAATACTTTAAATTTTCAGGAAAATTCATGATACAATTTTTTTAAGATAAATAATATTAATTTTTTTATACGGTTTTTATACGGTCATTATTTCTTTTTCTTTGAGTTCGGCTATTTTGTCAATTTTTGTCACGTAATCATCGGTCAATTTTTGAATGTCTGCTTCCAATTTCTTAACTTCATCTTCCGGAGTTCCGTTATCTTTTAATTTCTTGGCAGATTCGTTCGCATTTCTGCGGATATTTCGGATAATTACTTTATTTTGTTCGGAATCTTGTTTGATTTTCTTTACCAATTCTTTTCTTCTTTCTTCCGTCATTGCAGGAACAACGATACGAATGAATTCTCCGTTATTTTGAGGCGTAAAACCCAAATTTGCTGCTAATATTGCTTTTTCAATGATAGGGAGCATGTTTCTTTCCCATGGTTGAACAACGATTTGGCGAGCATCGGGCGTGTTGATATTGGCTACTTGTTCTATAGGAGTCGGATTTCCGTAATAATCCACTTTCAGTCCATCCAGCATTTGAGGACTTGCTTTGCCGGCACGCACTTTTTGTAATTCTTTGTCAAAAAACACAATAGTCGATTCCATATTCGACTTGGCCTGTTCTAAGCATTGTTTGGTATCTTCCATATCAGGTCTGTTTTAATATTCACATTAAAAAAAAGTTATACTTTATCGGAATTAGAAGCATTTACTTTTTCTTGTTCTTTTTGTATTGAAATAAGTTTCTTTTTTAAATTTTCGTTTTCTTTTTCAATATTTTTAATTTCTTTTTCGATTAAGGATTTATTCCATTTATAGACAATTAAATAATGAGCAACAATGACCAATGCCCATATTGAATTGAGGAAAAGAATGGCTTGAAAAAAAGTGTTTTCTTCTCCTTCGGGAGTTTCTTTTTTGAAGATAAACGTATAAATAATCCACAACATAGCCATGACAATCAAGAAAATGGTTACATGTACTTTAAAGCCGACTCTTTTAGAGGCAGTTTTATAAAGATCTTGGTCCACGATATGTTTCTCTTCCATAAAAATATTATTAATATTACTCAATATCACTATGTAAAAAAGTGCCCACTTTTTCACCTTTCAGCACTTTAATCAAACTTCCTTTATCATTGGCATTATACACGCAGATAGGCATTTTATTATCTTTGCACAAAGTAAAGGCGGTAAGGTCCATAATTTTGAGATTCTTTTCATAAGCTTCTTGAAAAGAGAGTGTGTCATACTTGATTGCCGTAGGATCTTTTTCTGGATCTGCGGTATAGATTCCATTCACACGGGTGCCTTTAATGAGCAAGTCAGCTTTAATTTCGAGTGCCCGAAGCGCTGCGCCGGAGTCGGTAGAGAAGAATGGGTTTCCGGTTCCGCCGCCGAAAATAACCACATATCCTTCCTGCATATATTGTAAAGCTTTAATATAGTAAGTTTTTTCACAAACAGGTTCAATGGTTATGGCAGATAGAACTTTAGCTTTAACTCCAATTTCCTGAAGCACATTTTGTAAAGCCATCGCATTGATTAGAGTGGCCAACATCCCCATATAATCGCCTTGTCTGCGGTCGAACCCTTTACCGGCACCATTCAATCCTCGAAAAATATTGCCGCCTCCGATAACCACACCCATCTGAACCCCTAATGTGGTTGCCGACTTGATTTCATCTGCAAAATGCTTTACTCTGTGATAGTCTATGCTGTAATTATCATCTCCCATCAAAGATTCTCCGCTTAATTTTAATAAGACTTTCTTATACTTCATGATTAAAATTTGTTGCAAAATTACATTTTTTTTCTTTTGATTTATATAAGAATGAAAATATTTTATCGGAGGATGCGGTTATTCGAGATGACATAAAGTAGGAGCGGACAAAGAATAGAGAATTTATACTTTATAGCCCTTAAGCCCTAAATCTTTAAAAGTCTGTTTCAAGGCAGCTTCATCGTCGGTAATAATTAATAATATATCATTTTCTTCCAAATGGGTATTGCCTCTCGGAATGAAATAGCGAGTACCTCTTTTGACCATCACCACCAATGATTTATCGGGAAGCGGAATCTCCATGAGTTTTGTTCCGTTCTTGAGACTATCTCGGGTAATTTTTACTTCCGACATGGCAGATTTTACTTCTTCGGGAAACTCAATATCAAACCCAAAATCGCTCTTTTTGGTTTCTTCATCACGATGGCACAAACTGGATAGTTTTGCAAACACAGGGATCGTACTGCCCTGAACAATGAGGGAAACGAGTGTGATAAAGAAAACAATATTGAACATCTCTCGTGCATGGGGGATATTGGCGACCAAAGGATAGGTGGCAAAGATGATGGGGACTGCCCCGCGCAAACCCACCCATGAAACGTATGCTCTTGCGTTAAACGATAGTTTCCTAAAAGGAAGAAGCGAAAGCATGACAGAAATAGGACGGGAGAAAATCACCATGAATGCTCCGATGATTAATCCCAAAACAGCGATGGGAAGAAGTTCCTTCGGATTGACCAACAATCCCAATACCAGGAACATGATAATCTGGAATAGCCACGTCAATCCGTCGTAAAATTTGATAATCGATTTTTTATGAACGAATTTGGCGTTTCCAATCACCAATCCGCCCAGATAAACTGCTAAATAACCATTTCCCTTGATTAGCGTCGTCGCCGAGAAGATGAAAAATGTAATTACCAACATGGTAACCATATAAAGCCCATCGTTGGCGAGATTGATTTTGTTAATAATCCATACGCTTAGTTTTCCTAAAAGCAATCCTGCAATGGCTCCGATTATGAATTGTAAAAAGAAAAACCCTACCGCCTCACCGGCACCAAAAGAGTCTCCCGGAAGTAGCATTTGAATGAAGAGAATGGTTAGTAAATAGGCCATGGGGTCATTACTTCCACTCTCTAATTCCAGCAAAGGACGCAAATTCTCTTTTAAATGAATGCTTTTTGATCTGAGAATAGAAAAAACGGATGCCGAATCGGTAGAGGACATCACCGATGCCAGCAACATGGATTCGATAAAACTGAATTGAACAAAGTCCTGCAGTTTTGTATAATTGGTAATCCACCAGATAAATGTACCTGTGATAACGGCGGTGAGCAACACGCCCACAGTCGCCAAAGTAATACCCTCTTTGACGATTGGCTTAATATCTGAATATTTGGTATCCATCCCCCCGGAAAAGAGGATAATACACAACGCAACCATTCCAATCCCTTGGGCAATTTCGGGACTTGAAAATTGAATGCCCAAGCCGTCGCTACCGGCCAACATCCCAACAAGGAGAAACAAAAGCAATACCGGAACTCCGAACTTGAAACCTGCTTTGGAGATGACAATTCCAAAAAAAATGAGAATTGATCCGACCAAAAGCATTATTTCAGGAGTTAGTGTCATATTTTACTAATATTAATTGGGGAAAATAAAAAAGAACAAATAACCTTTATCTTGTAAGGCTATGAGATGCAAAGTTAATATTTTTTTTCGAAATATTAACTATTGAAGACTGTTTTTTTCAATTAACGTTTGCCTGGACGGGATAATCCCTGCATTAAATTCTTGGCTTTCCCGCTGTTAACCATTTTCATAACTTTGCGGGTATCTTCAAATTGTTTTACCAGTTTATTTACCTCTTGAATGTTATTTCCACTGCCCACCGCAATTCTCTTTTTTCTGCTTCCGTTAAGAATATCGGGGTTTTTTCGCTCGTCGGGAGTCATTGATAAAATAATGGCTTCTACACCTTTGAATGAGTTTTCGTCAATGTCCATATCTTTGACCATTTTACCCATTCCGGGAATCATCGACATTAAATCTTTGACATTTCCCATTTTTTTAATCTGATGTATTTGTGCCAAAAAATCGTTAAAGTCGAATTGATTTTTTGCTAATTTCTTTTGCAGTTTTGCGGCTTCTTCTTCATCGATTTGCTCTTGGGCGCGTTCCACAAAGGAGCGGATATCTCCCATACCGAGGATACGTTCTGCCATACGATCGGGGTGGAAAACATCCAAAGCTTCCATTTTCTCTCCCAATCCGATGAATTTGATGGGTTTATTCACCACGGCTTTCACGGTAAGAGCCGCACCTCCGCGGGTATCACCATCCATCTTGGTCAGGATGACGCCATCAAAATTAAGTTTATCGTTAAATGCCTTTGCTGTGTTTACGGCATCTTGACCGGTCATGGCATCCACAACAAATAAGATTTCATGCGGGTTTACCGCCGACTTGATGTTGCCGATTTCTTCCATCATTTCACGGTCAATAGCCAAACGACCTGCCGTATCTATTATCACCACATCGTGCCCCCATGTCTTGGCGTGTGCAATGGCCTTTTTGGCGATTTCAACCGGCTTTTTGGATTCAGTGTCTGCAAAAACCTCCACTTGAATCTGCTCGCCCAACACTTTAAGTTGGTCTATTGCAGCAGGACGATAGACGTCACAAGCTACCAAAAGTGGCTTTTTACCGCGTTTATTTTTTAATAAATAGGCCAATTTGGCAGCATGAGTCGTTTTTCCCGACCCTTGCAAACCGGCCATCAGAATAATCGAAGGATTCGACTTGATGTTGATGTCTTCCGCAGTCCGCCCCATCAACGCAATAAGTTCATCGTATGCGATTTTTACCATCAATTGACTTGGAGAAACGGCTTTCAAAACATTCATCCCCAATGCTTTTTTCTTTACTTCGTCGGTAAAATCTTTCGCAATTTTGTAGCTGACATCCGCATCCAATAAAGCTTTACGAACCTCTTTCATGGTTTCGGCTACATTGATCTCGGTGATGTATCCTTGCCCTTTTAAAACTTTAAACGCCCGTTCCAATCTGTCCGTTAAACTCTCAAACATAATGATTCCCTGTTTTTTAATTGATGAACAATATCCTTAATTTTCAGGGTGCAAATTTACAAGTTTTTTTAATACTAAAGAGGAATGGAATCTTTGAAGAACAGGGTTTTTGTTTTTTTAATTTACTGATTGAGTACTTTTTTGTATTTTTGCTTTTAAAATTAAGAAAAAATGACCTTGCATTCGCGAGTTGATGTTGTCAGAAATTGGCGTAACGAATTGGTGCGGCTTTTATCGGATAAGGATAAAGTCTTGGAGGAGGTAATTTATCAACAATCGCGTTATGATAAATGGAAGTTACCAGAATTTAGCTATACTTCTTTGCAAGCAATTCCCCATATTCTTTCCGATGAATTTTTAGAATACTGTCAGGAGCTTTCGACTCAGAAAAATTTTAATAGGAACAACGCCCAATTGGTCGCATTGTTTCTGAATAATGAAGATTTATTGGTCGAAATTATCAGCCTGCTGCTTATCTTTCTTGCTGGACATCGTAGCGTAGTTCCAAAAATATTTTTACGGAATCCTATAGTGACTTTTTTGGTTCAAAATCCCGATATTCCTGAAATGAATTTTGAAGACAGAATTATTGGAACAGACGATTTTCGTCAATGTAATTGTATGGTCATGTCTTCAAAACAGAGATCTTTTGAATACCACAATCGTTATTTCTCAAAAAGGGCGACTTTTGAATTTCCTCAGAGATGCAGCAGTGCTCTGTTGACGGGAAAGGAGACCGATATGGAGTTGGCCGCTTTGTTTGATGATGTAATTCAATATTTCGGAAAGGCAGCCGGTACCGTAACACGACTTTTTGTCCCGCATAATTATGATTTTAATCCGTTGATAGCTGTTTTCAATCGACAAGCCGGAGAATTAGCAACCCATCATCTCTACCTCAATCATTTGGACTATCAAAAAACAATCCATATTATTAATAAAATTTCTTATGTAGATGCCGGAGTTTTGATGATGATTGAAGATGACGCTCTCCATACAAGCCGAGGAATTCTCCATTATCAATATTATACCTCATTGGAAGATTTTTTTGTTCGGATTTCTGAAGTTGAAAACCAAAGTGCATGGATTACTTCTGCCCAAATTCCTATAAAGAATTATCGTCCCGGAAAATCTTATATGTCCCTTACAAATGATTTTGTCGATTTATTTGATTTTTTGATTGAACAATAATCAGGATTATCGGTATATGTAAATTACGTTACTTGTTGAATTATAACTAATTTTAATAAAGGAAATATGAAAGAAAAAGTAAAGTGTCTGATTATCGGTTCAGGACCGGCAGGATATACGGCAGGAATTTATGCATCGCGAGCCAATTTATCGCCTATCCTTATTGAAGGAATGATGCCCGGAGGGCAGTTGACGATGACAACTACAGTTGAGAATTTTCCCGGTTATCCTTTCGGAAAACAAGGTCCGGAGATGATGACCGATTTTCGGATGCAGGCGGAACGAATGGGTGCGGACATCAGAATGGGTATGGTGACGGCTGTAGACCTGTCTATTCGTCCTTTTGTTTGCACCATTGACGAGGACAAACAGGTGCTGGCAGATACCATTATCATCTCTACGGGGGCTCTTGCCAAATGGTTGGAAATTGAGTCGGAACAGGACTTTAAAGGATACGGGATTTCCACGTGTGCAACTTGCGACGGGTTCTTTTATAAAAATAAAAACGTAGCAGTGGTCGGAGGGGGAGACTCCGCGTTGGAAGAAGCGGCCTACCTCGCTCAAATGTGCAAAAAAGTATATCTGATTCATCGTCGTGATGAATTTCGTGCTTCCAAAGCCATGCAACAACGAATTTTCCAAATTCCCAATATCGAAATTATTTGGAATTCTACGATACAGGAAGTTTTGGGAGAAAAAGAAGGAATGATGAAAAAAGTAACCGGAATGAGATTGTATGACAAATTAAAAAAATCAACACAAGATATCGAAGTAGATGGCATTTTTGTGGCGATTGGTCATACTCCGGCGACCTCTCTTTTTGAAGGACAACTTGAGCTGGATGAACAGGGGTATATCAAAACTATTCCGGGAACCACTAAAACTTCAGTGCCGGGCGTGTTTGCTGCCGGAGATGTGCAGGATTCCAATTACCGTCAAGCCATCACAGCTGCTGCTTCCGGTTGTATGGCCGCTTTAGACGCAGAGCGTTTCCTGAATTCTCAAGAATAATTTTTATCTGATTTACCACCGGACAACAATAATATTTAATCAAAATGAGTCTGTATTAAAGTTTGCGAAAAAACTGTTATTTTTGCAAACTGAACTTAATCATTTATAAACTAGAAAACGATGTACAAGAAAGAATTTATGTTAGAGGCAATCGAAATGTCGAAAAAATGCCTTGCAACCGGAAAAGGTGGTCCGTTTGGAGCTGTAATTGTGAAAGATGGTGAAATTGTAGGCAGAGGAAGTAATATGGTCACTACAAATAATGACCCCACAGCGCATGCAGAAGTGGTTGCTATCCGTGATGCGTGCAAAAATTTAAATACATTTCAATTGGATGGTTGTGAAATTTATACAAGCTGTGAGCCTTGTCCTATGTGTTTAGGCGCAATTTATTGGGCACGTCCTAAAAAAATGTATTATGCCGCAAATAAATATGATGCGACCGATGCAGGATTTGATGATTCCTTTATTTATAAAGAAATTGAATTGCCTTATAGTGAAAGAAAAATTCCGGCAGAACAATATGACCAGCAAGAAGCGGTTAAAGTATTTGATGCTTGGAAAAATTTATCCAATAAGGTAGATTATTAATCTTACTTGTTTTTTAGAAAACCTTGTCTTTTGAGCATTTCGGTTAATATTTCAGCGAAATGTTCATTATCGGCTTTTTTATATCTTTTTTCCGTGAAAATCTTAGCTAAATTTGCTGTTTGGTTTTCTTCGTATAATGCTTTTGTATTTGGATGATTTTCTTTTTCATGATAAATGCGGTTAATATCCATCTCGGAATAATCATGGTATTCTTCCGAATGAATCAGCCCTTCAATAGGTAGTTTATCTGTTAATTCAGGAGTTTCTGCAGGATAACCTATTGAAATAGAAGCGACCGGAAAAACATGTTCCGGAAGTTTAAAGAGATCAATGAATTTATCACAGTTGAATGTAATCGTGCCCAGCCAACAAATCCCTAATCCTAAAGATTCGGCTGCAATACAAGCGTTTTGAGCTGCAATCAAAGCATCTGTTACAGCCCAATGATAACTTTGCAGATTGCTGTATGCGGTGGTTTCGGCTTCTCTATATTGACAATATTTGTTAAATCGATTAAAATCAGCACAAAACGTCAATATTAATGGGGCTTCAGTAACCATTGATTGATGGAAATGAAATGGAGCTGCCTTGGCCATCATTTCCGGATCTTCTGTTACAATTATGCTGAATAACTGCATATTTCCCATTGTGGACCCATTACAGGCTGCACGAAGAATAAGGTCGAGTTTTGTCGCCTCAATTTTTCTTTTTTCATATTTCCTAATGCTTCGATGAGCTAATAATGTTTCGATAGTACTATTCATATTCTTGGTTTATATATTTGCTTATTATTTTTTATATCAATTATAATTTAATGATGGTTTCATATTCTATGGTCTTATTTTTAAGATAAATCTGAATGAAATAGATTCCATTAGTCCAATTTTGAACATTAATAATCGTTTTTTGCTCTTGAATTAATGTTGAATAAATTAGTTGACCTGCCGAAGAATAAATCGAGATTTGATCCAGCTCTAGGTGTCTTTCACATTCAAAAGTGATTTTGTGCGTAGCGGGATTTGGATATATCAGATACGGCAAAGATTGCTCACTATACATTATTGAAGTGGAAGATGATTTAAATGTCACATGAATCGAATGATTCGCCGTAATATTATAAAATGTAAAGCTTGTCAAAGAATCTACAACAGTTCCGTCAACGGTAATGTGTTCCACTTCGTATCCAACATGTGGGGCAGGAACCAACTGCAGGGTATCTCCATAGTCTACCGTAATACTTCCGGCAGGTGAGATGTTTCCGTTGTTATCGGCGGTTGCCACAATATTGAATTGTATTTTCCTGAACGTTACGTTAATCGAGTGATTAGCAGTAATGTTATAAAATGTAAAGCTTGTCAAAGAATCCACAACAGTTCCATCAACGGTAATACGTTCGACTTCGTATCCGACATTCGGGGCAGGTACAAACTGTAGGTTGTCTCCGTAGTCA
>JAKIZI010000059.1 GCA_022708105.1 Bacteroidota bacterium | reverse complement strand
TGTAAATTTGAGCACCCAAAAATAAAACCACTTTTCACAAACGGGAGGCAGAACTTCTGTCTCTCAGTTGAAAAGAAAAAAATATTAACCAATTAAAAAAACTGTCCTAACATAGGGGGACACTATAATACTATTACTTTTCTACCGGAGTTATGTTTCATCATTTGGGCGGAAAATTGAAATTCAATTTGGCTGAGCCTGCTTCTCCTACGGGATTAGTAGAAACCAAGCGTTTATATCGTTCCATTTATCTAACCATTCCAACGGGAATAAAGTTAAAAACACCTCAATTCAAAAACTTTGTTTTTGGGGTAAACTTCGGCCTTTATCATAGCTTTTTGTTGTCGGCAAAGTCGTATGATAAATACTCTATCGGTAATACCGATATTAAGAAGACAAACTCTCCATATGTAAATCAGATGGCTATTTTTCGGGAAGCCGGTTATTTGGGCATCGGAGGCGAATATATTATTAAAGGTGAATTCAGAGTATTTATGTACGTCAATTATGCCTATTCATTTACCAATTTCTTTTCTCGAAATAATAGATTGAAGGAAAAAGGAAATGTAAACAGTGTGGAAGTGATTGCCGGTTTTAGCTTTTAATGTGCTTCATACCAGCTTTTCCCATTTTTAATATCCACAGCTAACGGAATACGAAGTTGAAGGGCTTCGGTCATAAGTTTTCGTATGAGCGCTGTTGCAGTTTCCAATTCTTCTTTCGGAACTTCAAATACAAGTTCATCATGGACTTGTAGCAACATTTTGGTTTTTAATTTTTGATTTTTGAGTTCTTTAAAAATGGAAATCATCGCAATTTTAATCAAGTCGGCCGCACTTCCTTGAATAGGTGCATTAATAGCATTTCTTTCTGCTGATTTTCTGACGATTGAATTTTGGGAGGTAATATCTTGGATATAACGTCTTCGGCCCAAAAGAGTTTCCACATATCCATGCTGTTTTCCGAATTCTAAAGTCTTATCGAGATATTCTTTGATTTTCGGGAAATTCTTAAAATACTCTTTAATCAATTCCGAAGCTTCTTTTTGAGGAATTCGCAGTCGGTCTGCCAATCCGAAGGCGGAAATACCATAGAGAATTCCGAAATTAACGGTTTTGGCTTGGCGTCTCATTTCATCAGTAACTTCTTCCAAAGGGACATTATAGACTCTTGCGGCGGTGGCGGAGTGAATATCCTGTTGCTCCAAAAATGCATCCATCATGCTTTGATCTTCACTTATGGAAGCAACAATTCTTAATTCAACTTGAGAATAGTCGGCCGACAAAATCACCGTATCGGGGTTAGAGGCCACAAAAGCTTTTCGAATCTCTTTTCCTCTTTTGGTACGAATCGGAATGTTTTGCAAATTAGGATTGACAGAACTTAATCGCCCCGTAGAAGTAACAAATTGATTGAAAGTGGTATGAATTCTTTTGGTTTTCGGATTTACAAGAAGCGGTAAACTGTCTATATACGTACTTTTAAGTTTTGTAAGTGTTCTGTAATCAAGAATTAAAGGAATAATAGGATGTTTATGAACCAATTTGGCTAATATTTCTTCACCGGTTTGGTATTGTTTCGTTTTTGTCAGTTTTGCATTTTCGATAATTTGCAGACGTTCGAAAAGGATTTCTCCTAATTGTTTTGGGGAAGCGATATTAAATTGTATTCCTGCCAATTCATGAATTCGTGTTTCCAACTCCTGAATCTCTTTTGTTAATTCCTCGGCATTTTGCGCCAAAATTTGTGTATCAAGAGTAATTCCGGTATATTCCATATCTGCCAGCACTTCGGTAAGGGGCATTTCTATATTTTGAAAAAGAAGATAGCTCTTTGTTTCATCTAATTCCTTTTTGATTAAAGGGAAAAGTTCTGTGTATACTTCCACTTTTTCTCCTGCAATGTCCATTAGTTTTTCTTTGGATACCGGAGATTGTAACTCCTCTTTATCAAGAGTCATCATCGAATAGTGCAAATAGGTCTCCGATAATTTTTCGAGTGCATGATTTTGTTCCGGTTCAATAAGATAATGTGCTATTTGCAGGTCAAAAAATTGAGACTTCGGATCTATTTTTAAGACTTTAAAATATTTATAAAAAGTCTTTACATTACAAGTTACAATTTGAAATTCATTTTCAAAGACGGATTTAAGTATCGGAAGGTAATATTCATGTTTATTTTCAAAAAAATGATAATAAACAACTGATTCAGAAGTAGAAAATGTAAATCCGGTCATTCGACTTTCCCAAGTAATCCATTCAAAAAAGAGAGGTCGTTCAGCTGATAAATTAAGATTTTTAAATTCTTCGGCAGTTGTGATTGGTCGGAAGTCGTGTGTTCGTTGTTTAAAATTGGAGAATAAAGAAATGGGTTCCATTTGAGGCAATTCCATAATAGGTGAAAAAAGATCTCCGGTTTGATTGGGTACATTTCCTGCGTGTAATATTTCATTATCTTTTAATACTCTTTGAAGTAGTGTCCTAAATTCCAATTCATTGAAAATAGCAGTCAGGCGATTTAAGTCGGGACCTTGATACTTCATTATATTAAAATTATAGTCGATAGGAACATCTAAAATAATGGTTGCCAACATTTTAGATAGCAATGCTTGCTCTTGATGGTCTATCAGCAATTGTTTTAATTTTTCATTATCTACTTGATCAATTTTTTGGTAAATATTTTCAATGGAACCGAACTGTTTAATCAGCTTTTTTGCTTTTACTTCTCCGATATTGGGAACTCCCGGAATATTATCAGAAGCGTCGCCCCAAAGACCAAGAATATCGATGAGTTGTTCCGGTCTTTCGATTTCATATTTTGCACAAATTTCATTTACTCCGATAACCTCTGCTTTTTGTCCGAATTTAGCAGGTTTATAGATGAAAACCCGGTCCGAAACAAGTTGTCCGTAGTCTTTATCGGAAGTCATCATATATACTGTAAAATTCTCTATTTCAGCATTTTTTGCAATAGTTCCTATGATATCGTCCGCTTCATACCCATCCATCAATAAAATAGGAATATTAAAAGCTTCAATAATTCTTTTAATGTAAGGGATGGAATTTATAATATCTTCGGGAGTTGATTCCCGATTGGCTTTATAAGCTTCAAAGTCGGCATGCCGCAAAGTAGGAGACCCGGTATCGAAAGAGACGGCAATATGGGTGGGTTTTTCATTTTTAATAATATCATAAAGTGTATTTGTAAATCCTAAAATAGCGGAGGTGTTTACCCCTTTTGAAGTTCTTCTGGGAGATTTAATCATGGCGTAATAAGCTCTATAAATCAATGCCATCGCGTCTAATAGGAATAATTTAGGTTCCATAATTTCTAATACTTTATGAATGAATTTGTTCAGTTAATTGTTTTTGAAAAGCGATACGTTTATTTCCGTTGCCAAGATAAATAGTCCCACAGTATAGATATCCGTTTTTGGTCAGTAATTTTCTCATAGGGAGATTCTCTATATGCGTATCTACACGAATATTGAGCAAATTATTTTGTAGAGACATGATTTCTAATTTCTTGAGAATGAACTGTGCAACTCCCTGATTACGAAAATTTTCACTTACCGCCATACGATGCAATACGGCATAAGGTTCATTATTTAACCATTTGCCTTCATAAATAGTTTCATAGCTTGGTTCATTGCGAAAAGAGATCATTGCATAAGCGATAATCTCCGTTTGATGTGTAATAATTAATCCCTCATTAGCTGCAATATCATTCATAATCACCGATTGGTCGGGATAATTATCTTGCCATTGATCAATTCCCATTGATTTAAGAAAAGATTGAGCCTCTCCTATAATCTTCATTATATCAGTTATATGAGAGGGCTGAGCGGCAAATATTTTCATCTTGATTTATATTTTTTTTGCGAAGAAAATGTTTGGGGGGTGGGGCGATTAAAAAAGAAAATATGTTGTTCTTTTTTTTCTTTAAGAGTTTTAGCTGAATATACTTTTTCTCCGGAGTAGGGGTCATATCCTAAGTAAAACATTGCAGTAGCGTAAGTCATAGGAGTGGGGGTGAATTCTTGTACCTGCTCAGTAAACAGATTATATTTTGCTGTTTTTTTTGCCAATTCGGCCATATCTTCTTTGGTGCATCCCGGATGAGATGAGATAAAATAGGGAATTAACTGTTGGAACTTTCCACTTTTCTTATTAAATTCCGTAAATTTATTAAGAAAATGAATAAATTTTACAAACGGAGGTTTTCGCATTCTCTTCAGCACGTGGTCGCCAGTATGTTCCGGAGCCACTTTTAGACGTCCGGAAACATGATTTCGCAGGACCGTATCGAGATATTCTTTAAGGTGATAATTCTTTTTAATATTTTCATTTTCAGATAATAACATGTCATATCGAATGCCACTTCCGATGGTAATATGCTTTATTCGGTTTATGAGTGCACTTTTGCGGTATAGTTCTATTAATGGAGCATGATCATAATTCAAGTTGACACAAATTTCGGGAAATAGGCAGGAAGGTCTTTCGCAGCGTTCACATAAATTTTTTTTCATCCCTGCCATTTTATACATATTGGCGGAGGGTCCTCCCAAATCGGTAATATGTCCTTTAAAATAAGGTCGTTGTGTTAAATGTCGAACTTCTTCTAAGATTGAAGTTTCGGAGCGAGAACTCACCTGCTTTCCTTGGTGTGCAGCAATGGCACAAAAGCTGCACCCTCCGAAACAACCCCGGTGCAAAGTGATGGAATTTTTTATCATCTCAAATGCAGGAATATCCCCTCGTTTGGCATATTTCGGATGGGGAAGATTCATCATTTGGTCGAATAAGGCAAAAGAATCCATTTCTTCTTCTGTGGGTGGTGCGTAGGGGGGATTTACTATAATGTATTGATTTTTATATGGTTGAATTAAAGTTTTAGCTCTTATTTTATTCGATTCCCGTTCAAAATGCACGAAATTTTCTGCATAAAATTTTTTATTTTTCAACTCCTGCTCATAGGAATTCAGCAAAATAATATCTTTTTCCGAAGTATATTGGTCAATATCGGTTTTAGAGTAAGCGATTTGCGGAATATCTTTTAATTCCGAACGCCAATTATTATTTTTAATTGCTTTTGCTACTGCCAAAATCGGTCGTTCCCCCATTCCATAAATTAATATATCTGCTTTACTATCAATTAATATAGAGGGTTTTAGACTATCACTCCAATAGTCATAATGGGATAATCGTCTCATAGAGGCTTCAATCCCGCCTAAGACAATAGGCACATCAGGAAAAAGAGATTTTACAATTTTAGCATATTCATTTGTGGCATAATCCGGACGAAAGCCTGCTTTCCCTCCTGCGGTATAGGCATCATTACTCCTGAGTCTTTTATTCGCAGTATAGTGATTCACCATGGAGTCCATATTACCGGAAGTAATTCCGAAAAAAAGTTTTGGCGGCCCCAGTTTTTTAAAATCTCTCAAATCGTCTTGCCAATTGGGTTGAGGAACTATAGCTACTTTATATCCGTTTTGATACAAAACTCTTGCAATTACTGCCGTTCCAAATGAAGGATGATCCACGTACGCATCACCGGAAATGATGATAACATCGGGTTGTTCCCATCCAAGGTACTCCAACTCTTTTTTTGTGGTAGGTAAGAAGAAAAGTTCTTTTTGATTTGCGTAGTTTAGCATGAGTTTATTAATTAAAATGAAGATTAACAGTTATTTGAGTCGGTTTCTATTAGTTTCTCTAAATATTCTAGTGCTTCTGGAATAGGCAGACTCTTAGAAACAGGAGATTTCCCTTTATAAACAACGAGTCTATCTTTTCCGGCACCGACAACCCCATAATTTGCATCAGCCATTTCTCCGGGGCCATTTACGATACATCCCATAATTCCGATTTTTAGACCTTTATATGAAGAAAATCGGTCTTTAACACGTGCAGCCACCTCTTCAATGTTGAATTCTGTTCTGCCACAGGATGGACAAGATATGAATTCTGCATAAAAAAACTTTATTCCAACTGCCTGTAAAACAATTTGTTCAATACTTTTTATCTCATTTCCCGATAAGTAAATATTTTGAAGATGCAGATCACGAATAGGCTCTTTATAGTGTTCAAAACTACAAATGGATGCTACACCGGCAATAAATTTTTCTTTATCGGGTTCGTCAAGAGAGAAGTGGAGTAGACGATTTTCGTCTATAGAATAGCATTCTGAGTTAAGTTCATTCAGAATATTAAGAAGTTTACGAGCAAATCTGATTTCATGGATAGGGGCTTCTGTTAAGGAAACACGGATGGTATCACCTAGTCCGTTAAGCAGAAGAGCTCCAATACCGGCGGCAGATTTAGCCCGCCCTTCGAGACCACCTCCTGCTTCAGTAACTCCGATATGTAGGGGATAGAAAGTTCCTTTTGCTTCCATCATTTCCGAGAGTAGCATGTAGGAATCCATCATAAAGCGCACATTACTTGCTTTAAGTGACAGAACAATATTTTTAAAATCAAACGATTCGCAAATATCAATCCATTCCATAGCAGAAGTAGCCATTGCCAAAGGAGTATTGCCATATTGAGCTACAATTCGGTCGGAAAGAGATCCGTGATTTGTTCCTATTCGAATTGCGGTTCCGTTTTCTTTGCATTTTGTCAATAGGGATTTTGCACGCATTGCTGTGTTTTCAATCCCTTTATTAAGATAAAAATCGGATGTTTCTGTTGAGAATTTATTTCTTTTATCTATGTAATTCCCAGGGTTAATTCGAATTTTATCAACGATAGAGGGAAGTGCTTCTGCTACATCTGGCTTGAAATGTACATCTGCAATTATAGGTTGGTGTATTCCTTTTGTTTTTAATTTCTGTGTAATCTCTTTAATATGAGATACATCGCTAATGGATGGTACGGTAATTCTAACGAAATCTGCCCCTTCATCAAAGAGTTGTTGACATTGTTTGATTGTTCTTTCTACGTCGCGTGTAGCAGTGTTAGTCATCGATTGAATCGAAATATGCGATTCTCCGCCAATTATGGCTTGTCCGATGAAACATTTAGAAGTCTTTTTGCGTATAATATTCATGATAAATAATCATTTTCGTTTGCAAAGATACACAATTGAAAAATAAGAGAGACAAAAAAGAACAAAACCTTGTACTGAAAATTTAATTTTATTATTGTATATATATTAATTTTGTAGAGAATAATAATTATAGATTTATAAAATGGCTTATATTGTATTAAAAATCTATTTTTTGTTTTTTTAAAAAAATCTTTTTACGATTTTTTAATAAATTCAAAATCCTTAGAAGAATGAACGATTTCGCAATTATTTTTCATAAATGTTAAAAGTTTTAAAAAATATTATGTTGATAGTCAGATAGTTATAAAAAAATAGCAAAGAAAACCATTATATTTTCAAATAAATTGAAATTTGGAATTATTTTTTTGTATTTTTGCAAGTTGAATTAGTATAATGAAGAGG
>JAKIZI010000058.1 GCA_022708105.1 Bacteroidota bacterium | reverse complement strand
TTCTTTCTCTCTATTTTTATTAATAGCTCTAATATAATGAAACTTACAATTTCTAAAATAGAAAAAACATACTATGGTACACGACCAAAAATGTAATTATTTATGAAAATAGCATACAATTTACCCTAAAAGCAAATTATTTTTTTTATTTTTGCACAGAAAAACTTAAAATACAGATTTACTATGGGAAGAGCATTTGAATATAGAAAAGCACGCAAATTCAAACGGTGGGGCAACATGGCCAAGGTCTTCACACGACTAGGAAAAGAAATTACCATGGCCGCTAAAACCGGAGGCGGAGACCCTGCAACCAACTCAAAATTAAGACTCTTAATACAAAATGCACGCTCCGAAAATATGCCCAAGGAAAATGTGGAACGTGCCATCAAAAGAGCTTTTGAAAAAGATACTTCCGACTATAAAGAGGTTGTTTATGAAGGTTACGGTCCTCACGGAGTGGCTATCGTCATCGAAACAGCTACCGACAATACACAAAGAACGGTTGCCAATATCAGAAGTTATTTTAATAAATTGGGCGGCGCCCTCGGCACCTCCGGAATGCTCGACTTTATCTTTGACAGAAAATGCAGCTTCACCCTCCAAAAAGTTGACAATATCAATTTGGAAGACCTTGAATTGGAACTGATCGATTTCGGTGCCGAAGAAATTTTTGAAGATAATGACGAAATTATGATCTTTGCTGAATTTCACAGCTTCGGCCCTATCCAAAAATATTTGGAAGAAAATAATTTCGAAATTAAGAATTTTAAATTCGAACGAATTCCCAATGATATGAAAACTCTCACTGAAGAAGAAAAAGCCGAAGTGGATAAATTATTGGAACGTATCGAAGAAGATGAGGATGTGACCAACGTTTTTCATAATATGGAATAATTTTTTTATCACATTTATAAAAAGTTTATATGTATTATTACAAATTTAGAGTTTACTATGATGAAGTCGAAGATTTCGTCAGAGATATTGAAATTCTTTCAAGTGATAACTTTGAATCTTTTCATAAAATATTGTATTCCTCCATCGGATTGCAAGGCAATGAATTGGCCTCTTTCTCTATCTGTGATACAAAATGGAACAAACAGAAAGAAATCACCCTCATTGATATGGGGGACGACGCCATAGCAAATGTGCCCGAATATGATGATGAAGACGGATTTACTACCAAATCCAATATTCCTAAATTTGTCATGAAAGATGCCATTATCAAAGATTTTATCATTGATCCGCATCAATATATTATTTATGAATATGATTTCTTGAAACCAAAGATTTTTTATATTGAACTTTTAAAAACATTGACTACAGAGTCTTCCACTGAGTTCCCAAGATGTACACATAGTGTTAAATCTTTACCTAAAGAAGCTACCCCAATACTCAATAAAAATTCCGAAGAAGAGTTGCTCGAAGATTTTCAAGACGAAGATTTCTCCGACGATATAGATGATTTCGAAGATGGTTTGAATGAAGAAGATCACTTAGATCTTGACACTTTTGATGATCTCAGAGAATTTTAATAGACCCACCTTAATTGTGATCGCCGGCCCCACGGCCGTCGGGAAAACTCAATTCTGTATTGCGTTAGCAAAGCAATATGGATGTTCCATTATTTCTGCAGATTCGAGACAGTTTTACCGAGAAATGAATATTGGCACTGCTGCCCCTACAAAAGAAGAGATGGGCAACATTCCTCATTACTTTGTCGGGCATCTTTCCATCAAAGACTATTACAGTGTTTCGCGTTTCGAACAAGACGTTTTAAAATTGCTCCCTACCCTCTTCCAACAAACAAATACCGTCATTATGACCGGTGGCAGCGGACTTTATCTTGATGCCGTCTGTTATGGCATTGATGAACTGCCGGACCCGGATCCTGCAATTCGGGAGGAGGTCATTACGTTATACGAAAATGAAGGGCTTTCGGCACTCCAAACTAAACTTCAACTGCTAGATCCCGAATATTATAAAAGTGTGGATGTTGCCAATCACAAAAGACTTATCCGAGCCATTGAAGTGTGCCTTCAAACGGGACAAGCATACTCCTCATTTCGTTCTATGTCCCAAAAAGTAAGAGATTTTGATATAGTTAAATATTGCCTTTCCCGCCCTCGGGACATCCTGTTTTCACGCATCAATCAGCGGGTTGACCTTATGATGGAACAAGGATTCTTGGAAGAAACCAAACAATTGTATCCCTACAGACATTTAAATGCAATGAATACCGTCGGGTATAAAGAATTATTCCAATATTTGGATGGGGTTCTTTCGTTGGAAGAGGCAGTAAATGACATTAAAACCCACACACGGCGATACGCCAAACGACAACTCAGTTGGTTTAAACGCGATGGCTCCTATCAATACGTGGACCTTCCGTAATTAGTTCTTCCGGATGGCGACTTCGATTTCCAAATTCTCAGCAATCTCAAATGTCGTTTTCACATCAGCAGAGATTGTAGAAACAATATTCAAACGAGTACACAACGTTTCGGATTTTATGTAAGATTCAAACTTATTAAAGGAAGCATCCAATTCGGAGTGACTTTGTAAATCAATAGAAATAGTATCCACTACATCCAATTGAGACTCTTTGCGATAATTTTGAATTCTGTTCACCAGTTCGCGGGCATATCCTTCTTGCTTCAGCTCTTCGGTCACTGTAATATCGAGTGCCACCGTTAATGCCCCTTGATTCGTTACTACCCAACCGGGGATGTCATCGGCAAAGATTTCCACATCCGACAATTTGATTTCAACATCCTGATCCTCAATACGAAGCAACATGGATTCCTCTTTTTCAAGCGTAGAGATCTCCTTTTGTGTAAAATCGGAAATTCTTGCCGCCACCGCCTTCATAATTTTGCCGTATTTCGGTCCCAATATTTTAAAATCGGGTTTAATTCTTTTTACCAAAACACCCTCACTATCTTCCACAAAAGCGATTTCTTTCACATTTACTTCATGCAGGATCAAGTGTTCCACTTTTTTAATCTGATTTCTGAAATCGGAAGACTCCAACACCGGAATCATAATTTTGCCCAACGGCTGACGAACCTTCAAATTGCTCTTTTTCCTCAGGGAAAGAACCATAGACGATATTTGTTGGGCCATCTGCATCCGTTCTTCAAGCGCCTTGTCAATAAATGACACATTTACTTTTGGGAAATCGGTAAGATGAACCGACTCGGCCTTCTCTTTTCCGGTTACACCATTCAAATCGAGGAACAATCTATCCATAAAGAAAGGAGCTATCGGAGCCGCCAACTTGGCAATGGTTTCCATACAGGTATAAAGCGTTTGATAGGCCGAAATCTTATCGGCACTATACTCTCCTTTCCAGAATCTGCGGCGACAAAGTCGCACATACCAATTACTCAAATACTCATCCACAAACTCCTGAATATCACGGCCGACTTTCGTGGGCTCATAATCCGCATAATTGACATCACACTTCTGAATCAGCGTATTTAATTCGGACAAAATCCAGCGGTCTATTTCCGGTCGTTCCGAATAAGCAATCTCTTCTTCACTGTATGTAAACTTATCAATATTGGCATACAGCGCAAAGAAACTATAAGTATTGTACAGCGTACCGAAGAATTTTCTTTGAATTTCCGCAATTCCTTCCACGTCAAACTTCAGATTGTCCCATGGTTGCGCATTGGTCATCATGTACCAGCGGGTAGCATCTGCTCCGTATTTATCAATCGTCTCAAACGGATCTACCGCGTTGCCCAAACGCTTGGACATCTTATTGCCATTTTTATCAAGCACCAACCCATTCGAAACGACCGACTTAAACGCAACCGAATCAAACAACATCGTGGCGATGGCATGTAACGTAAAGAACCAACCCCGCGTCTGATCCACCCCTTCTGCGATAAAATCGGCAGGGAAGTTTTTCTCAAAAATCTCTTTATTCTCAAAAGGATAGTGCCATTGGCAATAGGGCATCGCACCCGAATCAAACCACACATCAATCAAGTCCGGCTCGCGGGTCATCTTCTGACCGGTCGGCGATACCAAAAAGATCTCATCCACATAAGGACGATGAATATCTATTTTTGCATAATTCTCTTTGCTGAAATCATTCGGCACAAAATCCTTATACGGATTGGCTTTCATCACTCCGGCAGCCACCGCCTTGTTAATTTCCGCAATCAACTGTTCCAGAGAGCCGATGCAGATTTGTTCTTTCTTATCTTCACTCGTCCAGATCGGAAGAGGAACACCCCAGAAGCGCGAACGCGAAAGGTTCCAATCGACCAGATTTTCGAGCCAATTTCCAAAACGACCGGTACCCGTTGCTTGCGGCTTCCATTGAATCGTCTTATTCAGCTCAATCATGCGATCTTTCATCGAAGTGGTCTTTACAAACCACGAATCGAGCGGATAATACAAAATAGGTTTATCTGTTCGCCAGCAATGGGGATAATTGTGAAGATGTTTCTCAATTTTAAACACCTTATTTTCTTTTTTCAACCATAAAGAGAGAAACAGATCAAGCGACTCTTCGTGTTTTTTGTCCTCGGGTTCATAGTCCGGTTTTACGAATCTTCCGGCCACTTCACCATAAAGCGCTGTATTTACATTATCTTTGACGAATTGAGTATCTAAGTCGTCAAGCAAATAAAACTTACCCGTTTTATCCACCATCGGCTGGCGATTGCCTTGTCGGTCAATCATCACGAGGGGCGGGATTCCGGCTTCGTGGGCAACCCGTTTATCATCGGCGCCGAAGGTCGGGGCAATATGCACAATCCCGGTTCCGTCTTCCGTCGTTACATAATCACCGGCAATGACTCTAAAAGCATCGTCTCCCGGATTTACGTAAGGAATCAGCTGTTCGTATTGCATACCGATAAGGGCTTTTCCCGTCGTTTGGGCAACCACTTGAAAAGGCACGTTTTTATCCCCGGGCTGATATGCATCCATAGGCAAAGAAGCATTTTTTTCCGGGAAAAATTGCGGCAACAAATTCTTCGCTAAAATCACCAAAATAGGCGCTCCCGAGTAGGGATTAAAGGTACTCACCAGCACATATTCTATTTTAGGACCTACAGCCAGAGCCGTATTCGAAGGCAACGTCCACGGAGTAGTCGTCCATGCCAACAGATAGAGATTATCCGGAATCGGAGCATTGTCCTCAAAACCCCACGGACATTTTTTCAACTGTTGATCCGTTTTCACCTTAAACTGAGCCACGACGGTCGTATCTTTCACATCCTTATAACAGCCGGGTAAATTCAGTTCATGTGAACTCAAACCCGTTCCGGCAG
Source organism: Bacteroidota bacterium (assembly GCA_022708105.1). Lineage (GTDB taxonomy): Bacteria > Bacteroidota > Bacteroidia > Bacteroidales > WCHB1-69 > DUOL01. The sequence goes on along the minus strand of JAKIZI010000058.1, from coordinate 2,217 downwards.
CAGGCGAATAGGGCTGAATCGTATACCCTTTATAGAGCATATTATTTTCATACAAACGGGAAAGCAGATGCCAAACCGATTCGATATATTTATTGTCGAACGTAATATAGGGATCCTCCAAATCTACCCAATACCCCATACGCTTGGTCAAGTCATCCCACAAATCTTTATACTTCATCACCTCGCGGCGGCAGGCGTGATTATACTCCTCTACCGAAATCTTTTTGCCTATATCTTCCTTCGTAATCCCCAAAGACTTTTCCACGCCGAGTTCCACCGGCAGCCCGTGCGTATCCCAGCCGCCTTTTCTCCCGACATACTTTCCCTTCAGCGTTTGATAGCGACAAAACATATCCTTAATCGTTCTTGCCATCACATGATGAATCCCCGGCGTACCATTGGCAGAAGGAGGCCCTTCATAAAAAACAAAAGTATCATTGCCCTCACGCAACGCTAAACTTTTTGAAAAAATGTCGGCTTCTTCCCAGTATTGCTTGATCTCTTTACTAATGTCAGCAAGCTTAAGATTCTTGTATTCAGTATATTTCCTCATCTAATCTTGATTTTTAATGAACTTGCAAATATACATCATTTTTTTTCTTCCGGAAATAGAGAAAATAAGGAATATAATGGTTCCCTTTTTTAGGGCAACAAAAATTAAAATTTAACGTATAAATAATTTTAAAAAATATGTTAGAAATTGACAAATATTACACCTTGCATCCGTTTTATGGAACCAGGAGAATGTCAGATTATTTGAAAGAGATAGGCTATTATGTAGGAAGAAAAGCTGTAAGATCTTACTATATTAAGATGGGAATATGGGCAATTTATCCTAAAAAGCACCCTAATACAAGTGAACCAAACAAAGAGCATAAGATCTATCCTTATCTATTAAGAAACTTACATATTACTCATAAAAATCAAGTCTGGGCAACAGATATAACATATATCCCAATGGCAAAAGGTCACATGTATCTATGTGCGATCATTGATTTGTTTAGCAGGAAAGTTCTTTCCTGCGGAGTTTCAAACACCATGAACACAGCATTTTGTATTGAAGTCTTAAATGAGGCATTGTATCACCATGGTAAACCGGAAATATTCTATACTGAAAGAAAGCATCAATCACTTGACAATCAAACACCTGACAGCATTTGCAATAAAATTGCATAAAATGTTTGAAGTATGAGGAAAAGTTGTAAATTTGAGCACCCAAAAAATAATACGCTTTTCACATACGGGAGGCAGATTTTTTGTCTCTCAGTTGAAAAGAAAAAATATTAACAAACTAAAAAACCTGTCCTAACAAAGGGGGACACTTAAGTTGTTATTAAAATGTTTATTTTCTCTCTATGAATTTTAAAAGAAATTATTATTCTTCTGTGTACAATTAGTCAATTTTATGTAAATTTGCATCCGTAAATTCCGATACATTAACCCTTAAAACCGATAGTGAATGCCCTTACCAAATGACACTATCAAAGGCGAAGCCGTGAAAAGGGGGTGTGTTTTTATTCTACAAACAAGTTAATTTATATACATGAACACTATGTATAGTATACTCCAACTTAAACATATAAATTATGAAATCGGAAACACCTATAAAAACAAATAAGTGCAAGCATGGGAAAGAGTTACGCTTACAATTAATATTTCCTTATAATAAAGTATATATTCAAAAAATCAAGCAAATTGCTGATGCACGGTGGAGTAACAGCCTTAAATCTTGGCATATTCCCTATACGAAAGATGCTATTAATCAATTAAAAACTCTTTTTCCGGAACTTGATTTAAAGACTGAAGAAACAATTTTTGCAAAAACCACTCAACATAGCGAAATAGTTGAATTTATAGGAAAATACAGACAATGGATGGAACATAAACGCTACAGCCCTAATAGTATAGATTCTTATACCGATGCCGTTAAGCGATTTTTAACTTTCTTATATCCTAAAAGAGCAAGTGAAATTGAGGCTGAAGACATGGTGGGTTTTGTAAACGAATATGTTATTGCAAATAATTATAGTTTTTCATATCAAAATCAAATTATTAACGGTGTTAAATTATTTTACAAAGAAGTCATTCATGCAAAATTAGATATAGAAAAACTGCAACGACCAAGGCGTGAACATAAGTTGCCGAATGTGTTAAGTAAAGATGAGGTAAAAATGATATTATGCTCAGTGGAAAACAAAAAACACTATACAATGTTAA
>JAKIZI010000057.1 GCA_022708105.1 Bacteroidota bacterium | reverse complement strand
CAACTCAAAGAAACCGGCGATTTTTTGCGACAAACCGATTTTTTGTTCCTTACCTTCGGAACCGCATACGTATATCGGCACAAACAGACCGGTCTTATCGTAGCCAACTGTCACAAAATCCCTGCATGCGAATTTACAAAAGAGCGTCTTAACATAGAAGAGATTGTTGCAATGTATCTTCCTTTATTGAAAGAACTAAAACAAATAAACCCCTCTCTTCAAACAATTATTACCATCAGTCCGGTAAGACACCTTTCGGATGGATTTCATGAAAACCAATTGAGCAAATCAATTTTACATGTAGCAACCGACAAAATTCTAATTTCACAATCTCAAACTTACTATTTTCCGGCTTACGAAATTGTGAATGACGATTTGAGAGATTATCGCTTTTATGCCCAAGATCTTTGCCACCCGGGCGAAAATGCCCTGATGTACTTAAAGGAAATGGTAGTCGCCGCCTTTTTGAATCAAGAGACCGAAAACCAAAGATTAATTGTTGAAAAAGAACTTAAGTTCTCGGAGCACAAACCACTAAAGCGAAAAATTAGATAAATGTGTCGCTGTTTTTCATATATTTCCAATTCAAATATGGCTCCTCGCCGAAAATATTTTTGGAGATCAATTTTCATGAATTGATTAAGCTTAAGCGTTTGGAAAAAATTAAGCTTGCATGTAACTAATTTAAAAATTCCACTTTTTTAAATTAAAAATGGTACTATTGTATTAATATAAAATAGATTCCCAATTATCTCACTCATTATAAGGAAGATAAAAAACAACTAAAAATATACATTTCTCAATAATTTGAATATCTTTGTTGCAAATTATTCCACGAATAGAGGCGTTCCTATTTTACTTTATTATTAAAAGTGCCGAGTCAGCACGATAATCACGGACAATTAGGCCATGAAAAAATTATTAATTGTTCTTTCGGTTTTAATTGCCATCACAATTGAAACCCATGCACAGATTCCAAATAGTGGATTTGAAACTTGGGAAAACTACTACGATGAGAGCAATACCTATCAAAAACCGGATATGTGGAACGGTTCGCTTCCCAACTCATCTCTCACTCATTCCTATTCTATTTCGCAAAATCCCGAAAGTTATCCTGCCGGGACAGGCCAGTATTCCTTAAAAATTCAACCTGATGTTCCCAATGGAGTCAGAGGCGTAGCCATTAGCAATGACGGAGTAGATTCGATGGTAAATTGGATCCCCCAACCCTCTTTTCCCATTGATTTTCGACCGGCATCTCTGTTTTTATATTACAAGTATCTGCCTTTCGGAGGAGATACAATGATTGTAAATGTCTATTTTTATAAGGAAGGTGCCATTATTGCTCAATCATACTACGGAACTACGCAAACCGTTTCGGAGTGGACGCCACTGGAAATTCCTATGACTTTTACAACGCAAGATGTTCCGGATTCGGCCACAATCTTATTCGTTACCGGTGTGTATGTCCAACATTCGGAATCAATTTTGTATGTCGATAATTTGAGCTTTTCCGAATTTGTAGTCGGTATAAATGAGCCGGTTGTAGATGATACAGACTTTATTATATATCCAAATCCGGCGTCCGATATGGTGGCTTTAGATATTGAACTTAAAGATTATAAAGATGTCACATTGCAGATTTACACTATTAACGGAAAGTTAGTCAAATCGGAACGGCTCGATGAAAGCCACAAATATATAAATACCAAAGATTTAAGCAATGGCGTTTACATTGTTGAAGTGAATTCGTTTGATCTGTTCTCGCAACAAAAATTAATTATTTCAAGGTAATTTTATTTATTTTTTGGGCGTGCCGGGAAAATAATCCCATCCATTCATATTTTTCGATATATTATTATTGGTGTCCGGGGAAATAAGTGCCGAGGAAAACAATAATAATATCGAAATTTCCTTTGTTTCTCTTTTTGATTAGGGGACTTACCTTTTAAAAAACAAAATCATAAACTTTATTTTCAAACAATCACCCACTTGTAATATTTCTCTGGTCAACTTCTCCGCTTTATCAAGGGATGCAGTATGTTTTGTTGCTTGCTGCCATCGTTTGTTACCAAACGTTGTTTCCTTTTGTGGTCACTTAATTTGATTTTCCTCCAATTTATTTATAATGTCTTGAACTTCAATGTTTAATATTGAAAAAGCAAACCACTTTCTCCCTAAGTCTTTCAATGAAGCCCCTAAATGATATATTGTTTTTCTGTCAATGATGATGAAACGGTCATGTGACTTACTAAATTGTTTAATTATAATGTCAGGATATTGAGAACGATATTTTTTTAAGTCAAGTTTTGTCTCTTTAGTTAAAGTTGAACTATAAATGACCACTTCCACACCTTTCCTGTTTTCCGCACTTTTTTGGGACACCCATATAAATAATTAAAAATCAGCAATATATAATTGATTTTTTCGTTATTTGGGTGTCCCAAGGCAAGAAGTATGTTTATAAGGAAAAAGAAAAATAGATCTGGAAGCACTTCTATTCAGATAGTTAGCAAGGATAGAGGGCGTTATAAGGTGGTAAAAACGATAGGTTGCGCCACAATGTTGCACGAAATAGAGAAATTGGAACTTATTGGAAAACAGGAAATTGAACAAATGTCAGGGTTGGAGCAAAAGCTCTTTGGTTTTGACAAAGATGAAGCCATTGAACAAGCATTTGCAATGTTAGAAAACTCAAATATACGGACAGTCGGACCGGAGTTAATCTTCGGGAAAATCTATGATTACATTGGTTTTAATAAAATTAAGGAAGATATGTTCCGTCATTTGGTTATATCACGCCTGGCCTTTCCCTTGAGCAAATTAAAGACCTCTGAGTATCTTTATCGTTATCAGGGCATATATGTGGATATTGATTCGGTATATCGATTTTTGGACAAACTCAATGATAAACTTAAACCGGAAGTGGAACAAATTAGTTTTGAACACACTAAAAAGGTTTTGGATGGATCAATCAGCGTTGTTTTCTACGATATGACTACATTGTATTTTGAGGCAAGTGATGAAGATGATTTGAGGAAAACAGGATTTAGCAAAGATGGGAAACATCAATGTCCGCAAATTTTTATCGGTCTGCTTGTAGGAATGGGAGGTTATCCGATAGGATATGATATTTATGAGGGCAATATTTACGAAGGTCATACATTGTTGCCATTTATTGAGCGCATCAGCCAAAAGCACAATTTTTCTAAGCCGATTATTGTAGCTGATTCAGCGCTACTATCAAAAAACAACATACAGACATTAGATGCTAACGGATATGAATATATTCTTGGCGGCCGGATAAAAAACGAATCGGAGAAATTGAAGAAAGAGATATTTTCCCATATATTTACGGATGGCAAGATAGTTTGTTTTCCTAAGCAAGGAAGTACAAGGCTTATAGTCAGTTATTCAGCCAATAGGGCTAAAAAAGATGCATATAACAGAGAGAGAGGGTTAAAACGGTTAGAACAGAAGATAAAATCTAACCGATTGACAAAAGCGAGTATCAACAATCGAGGCTATAACAAGTACCTTAAAATGGAAGGTGAAGTGTTGGTGAAGATAGATTATACAAAATATGAGCAAGATGGAGAGTGGGATGGCTTGAAGAGTTTTATCACAAATTCAAAACTGTCAGATGAAGAAGTAATCGCTAATTATAAGAATTTATGGCACATAGAACGAGCATTCCGTATGTCGAAAACAGATTTACGAATACGCCCCATTTACCATCGACTACGAAACAGAATAGAAGCTCATATCTGTATAGCTTTCACTGCATATAGTATTTACAAGGAATTAGAACGTGTATTGCAGGCAGAGAAATCAACGCTATCATTGAAGAAAGCCGCCGAAATTACTCATAATATGTATCAATTGACATACATCCTTCCTGAATCAAAACAGACAAAGACTCGTCTCCTCAAAATGGATGACCAGCAAAATGAATTATACCAAATTATCCTGAAAAATTTTTAGGGTGTCCCAATGCGGAAAACAGGAGGGCTTATGCCATCAATAATAAGGGAACGGGATACGGGCAACCCATTCGTTTTGTAACCAAGTAAAAAACCTGGGCTAAGGTTCTTCTAAACTTATTTCTTGAATACAGAATTTTAAAATTAGTTGTATTTTTGCAAACTAAACAACTTGTAGTTACAATTTTATTAAGAATAAATGGGAAATATAAAACCAAATGATAAAATCATTGCTGAAAAAGCTATTTTAATAGGAATTTCCACTCCTTCCGTATCTCCGGAACGGGTGATGGAGTATTTAGATGAATTGGCTTTTTTGGTTGATACCGCCGGTGGAGTTCCCATAAAAAAGGTAATTCAAAATCTACCTTTTCCCGACCCTAAAACTTATTTGGGCTCAGGAAAATTAAATGATGTAAAAGAATATATCGAACTTAATGATGTCAATATAGCCGTTTTCGACGACGAATTATCTCCCTCCCAAATTCGTAATATCGAAGCTACTCTGCAATGCAAAATATTGGATCGGACTCACCTGATTTTGGATATTTTTTCTAAAAGAGCCCAAACCGCCCATGCAAAAGTACAAGTCGAATTAGCCCAATATCAATATCTGTTGCCCCGACTAACCCGAATGTGGACTCACCTCGAAAAACAAAGAGGAGGAATCGGAATGCGCGGCCCCGGTGAAAAAGAAATTGAAACCGACCGAAGAATTATACGTGACAGAATTGCATTGCTGAAACAGAAATTAAAAGATATAGACCGACAAAAATTGACTCAACGCAGTAATCGTGAAAAGTTTGTGAGAGTTGCCTTGGTGGGCTATACCAACGTGGGGAAATCTACCCTCATGAACCTGCTGAGTAAATCTGACGTCTTTGCTGAAAATAAACTTTTTGCCACATTAGATACAACTGTCCGAAAAGTGGTATTCGAAAATCTCCCCTTCCTGCTCTCCGATACAGTGGGCTTTATCAGGAAATTGCCGCATCATCTAGTAGAATCCTTTAAATCTACACTCGATGAAATAAGAGAAACCGACCTCCTGCTCCACGTCGTTGATATTAGTCATCCCGATTTTGAAGAACAAATTGCTGTTGTTAACCAAACTCTTGCCGAACTGAATGCGGCGGATAAACCTATGATTCTTCTCTTTAATAAAATTGACAACTATTCATGTATAGAAAAAGAAGAAGATGATCTCTCCCCTAAAGAAAAATGTAATATCACCTTGGATGAATTAAAACAATCTTGGATGAGTAAAAATAATCAGAAAGTTCTCTTCATATCAGCTAAAACTAAAGAAAATATAGACGAGTTGAAAATGGTTTTGTATGAGGAAATTAAAAAATTACATATTCAAATTTATCCTTATAATAACTTCCTATACTAAAGCTCTTCTCTGTATTTGTTAAAGTTTTTTATACCTACAATCTTGAAACGCAAGAAAATATTCACTATATTTGCAACATAAAATAAAGAAGTCTTATTTTCCATCATTATAAAATGAATATTATGAAAAAATTTGCGGTAATATTATGTGGATGCGGCTCGCTTGATGGTTCTGAAATTCATGAAGCGACGATGACGTTATTAGCAATTGACAAACACGGACACTCCTATACCATTTTTGCCCCGGATGAAGACCAATATCAAGTAGTGAATCATATAACACATAACGTGATGAACGAGAAACGAAATATGTTGGTAGAAGCAGCGCGTATTGCTCGCGGCAATATTGCTCCTCTTTCCGATTTTAAAGCAGATAATTTTGATGCCCTAATCTTTCCAGGAGGAAATGGATCTGCTAAAAATTTATTTACATACGGGCTCCATGGTATCAAGATGAAAATCAGAGAAGATGTTGCTGCTGCCGTGAAAGCCATGCACCAACAAAACAAACCTATCGGAGCTATGTGTATCGCTCCAATTTTATTGGCAAAAGTACTTACTAATGTAGTGATTACTCTGGGGACCGACCCCAACGTTGCTTCAGATGTACAAAAAATGGGAGCAACCCATATCAATACCCAACAAACAGAAGTGATTGCCGATAAGCAAAATATGATTTTTACTACTCCTTGTTATATGCTGCCCGCTAAAATTTCTGATATTGAAGAGAGTGCCTATAACTTAATAGGAACCATTTTAGAAAACATCTAAATCGACTAAAATATTCCTTCACTAAAAAAGCTGTAATATTTTTCGTTACTCATCACAACATGGTCTATGAGTGAAATATTTAATAACTCTGCAGCCGACTTAATGCGTTGTGTTAACTGAATATCTGCCTGACTTGGTTGCACTTCTCCCGAAGGATGATTATGACATAATATGAGTCCTGTAGCAAAACATTCCAAAGCAGTCTTCATAATAAGTCGGACATCTACAGTAGTAGAAGTTATCCCCCCTTTACTGATATTTTCCATTTTAATAATGGTCGAACTCTGATTTATAAAAATAACCCAGAATTCTTCATGCTTTAAATCGGCAAGTTGATGTTGCATCAATTCTATAATATCCGCCGTGCATTTAATTTTCTTTCTGTTTTCAATAGTTTCTGAACGTCTTCTTCTTCCTAATTCAAAAGCTGCATGTAAACTAACCGCTTTCGCATGACCGATTCCTTTGATTTTAACTAAGTCTTCAATGGTCAAATATGCCAACTTGTTGAGACTATTGTCACAAATGGATAATAAACGTCTTGATAAATCTAATGCACTCTCTTGCGCTGTCCCGCTTCGAAAAAGAATAGCTATCAATTCAGCATCCGACAAAGCATTTTTTCCTTTGGTAATATATTTTTCCCTCGGTCGATCTGAAATATCCCACCGTGGAATAGTAAGTTTTTGATTCATAATTTTATGATGAAATACTCTGTCTTTTAAGAAGATACGGAAGTAATATTTGATCAAATCCTTTATTAATGTCCGCAGTAATCATATCTACCTGATAACGGCCACATTTAAGCGTTAACTCTTGGAAAAAATCACCAATGGCTTGTTTATAATAATCCCGAATTTGATTGGAATGAATCTTAATTTCACCACCGGATTCCATATCCACAAATTTGTAGAGACGATTTTCAAAAGCGAAATCAAATTCCATCTTTTTATGATAGGTGTGAAATAAGATAACTTCGTGTTTATTGTGGCGTAAATGCTGTAATGCCAATAAAAGGTCTTCTGTATTGGCTGATGATTCAAACATGTCGCTAAAGATAATGACCAAAGAACGTTTGTGTATTCGTTCTGCAATGGTATGAAGCGTCTCCGTAACCATTGAATTTTTGTGTGTTTCAATCGTTATGGGTTGTAAAATTTTCTCCAATTCCCTATAGATCATTTTTTGATGCATGGTACCACCCCTCGCATGAGTATGTAATTCAAGCGTATCTGAAAATACGCTCAACCCGACAGCATCTCTCTGATTCTTAAAAATTTGTATGAGTGCTGCCGCCGCATATACAGAAAAATATATTTTATTAAGTGATTGCAGTGAATATGTTGACTGAACCGGAAAGTACATCGAAGAGGAATTGTCAATGATGATATGACAACGTAAATTAGTCTCTTCTTCATATCTCTTCACAAATAACTTGTCTGTTCTGGCATAAAGTTTCCAATCTATATGTTTCGTAGGTTCGCCTGTGTTATATTGACGATGTTCCGCAAATTCAACCGAGAATCCATGTAAAGGACTTTTGTGCAAACCGATAATAAACCCTTCTACAACCTGTTTTGCAATTAATTCAAGGTTATCATACTGAGTTAATGACGAGAAATCTATTGTGTAGGCCATATCACTTTTTTTAAAACACAAAAATACAATTAATTTGTTCACAGAATTTACTATGATATAATTTACTGAAGCAAAAAGCGACTTACCTCTTCACGAAAACTTTTCCTAAATTCAAAACGGGTAACATCATCCGTAAATATCTTTTCATCATCTAAAAGAATTACAGTTCCTTTGCTAAAATCTAACATCATCACAAGGGGAACCCTACCCCGTATTTTAAGACGATTAAAGAAATCTTTTCGCTCCTGTTCTTTTAAATAACAAGAATAATATGGTTTTTGAAAATATGTAAAAATATCTTTCATCGTTTCCCTTTTAAGGAGATAGCTCTGTACATCATCCATAAGAATACCAAATGCCAAACGAGATGTATCCACTTCAATTTTGTTAAAATAACTCAAAATATAGTTCAAACAACCATGACAATAAATCGGAGGTTGGAAAAGAAGAATCCATTTCTCTGCTTGTTTACTTCTTAAATAATAGTTATTGTTGTAGTAATCTTTTACCAAAAGTGAATCAAAAATAACAAGAGAGGGTTTCTCTTCTTTAATGGTCATAAATCTTGCCGTAATAATCGGTGGATAATCGCGAAAGTATTCCTCTTTTTGAAGCATATATGCTGCTCCTGATTTTCCTTTTATCTCACATCCAGGCTCTTTTGATATTTGAATTAATGTATTTTTATAGGGAATGGTCAAACAATTTACTCCTTGCATAAAATGTATAGGAAATAAGCTATCAGATAATAAATCTTGATCATAAATTAAACTTCGAAATTGCTGGCTTTTTGCAATAACCGAATCCTTGTTTTGTTCTATCCAAGCTAAAAAATAACGTTCCCGCTCTTTTTCTTTATCAAATTGGTGATATACAATGAGAGATTGTTCTTCTTTGA
>JAKIZI010000056.1 GCA_022708105.1 Bacteroidota bacterium | reverse complement strand
AAGATAGGCTTTGTTGGCATTCGAAAGAGTATATTCCGCAGTCTTTGCAATCAAATCATACCGCTTCAACAACGGATAATGTTCTCTTGCCTTTTTCTGGCAACTGTCCAACTGTATGGTTTGGGAAAAAATTGCAAGCGGAAACAATAAAAACAGCGGGAAAATTATTCTTTTAAACATGCAATAAGAAGGTTAGATGGATACATCACAAAATTTAGTTCTCAACAGAACAGGTACTGTAAATCAAACTGTGTCAAGATTTATTTTCTTACAATTCCGTTCTTTTTTTTATTAATGCTACAACGTTTGTCCATCGTTTTGTTGGACGCGATAAAATTACAAAAAATATTGGCTTTTCGCATCATTCGAAAAGTTTAAATCTGTCCGGAAATTTAATTCTCCTAAAAATGAGTTTTTCAAACATTTTACTTAATTTCGCACTTGCTGGTTGAATCTGCCGTCAAGAAAAAAAATGAATTTTTTGACCCCGAATGAAATTTTTTTATCAAATTTGCGTAACACTGAAGTTGTATAATAACTTGAATTTAGTCTTTCAAACAAAATAGTTAAAAAATACAAAACCATCGACATAATTACTAAAATTTGACATCGAAATATATAACATCATTGACAGAACAAGAGTATAAAAACTTGACAGGTAAGTTATTTTATTTAAGAATTGCATTTGACAAAAATCATAAATTTTAGACAATGAGTGGGGGAGCAATCTTACTAATAATAATAGCAGTAATAACTATAATGGTTTTTACCATTATGATTATTAATTCTTCAATAGAAGAGAAAAATCATAATATTATGATTGAGCATTTGAATCAGTTAGATAGTTTAGCTGAAGCCTACGCTACAATATTGTCAAATATTTATAGTAAAGGGAAAGAACTCAAAGACGTTTATAGTAATCTTATATATAATATTAAATATAACAGTTATAACAGTCTGGAATTAAAAGATATTGAAAATGAAATTGAAGATAAACTTAGACTATTAACTCAAAAAGAAGATGAATTATTGCAAATAAGCACAAATCAAGACAATTTGTTAGCTGAAGATAAATACTTTAAATATTTAGATTATATACATAAAGAATACCCTTTGATAAATAATAGAGATAAAAATTATAAATCATTGAAAGAAACTTATACTAATATTAAATACAAACTAATATCTGAGAAATTTGATATACTAGATTTTAAAAAAACAGTTTTAATAAATCAATATCAAGAGTTCATTCGCAAACTAGATGATTTAGATGCTTACATTGAACAATTTGAATATGAAGAAGAAAATGATGATCCTGTTGAAAGTATCAATAAACTTAAAAGTATTTTAGATGAGCCTAATTTATACGATGAAAATGAAATATGGAACATACTTTATGATGAAATAGAATTTCCGAATCAAAATATATTTGACGAATTTCAAGATATGATTGTTGAATATGAACAAAAAGAAAAAGAATTTTATGAATTAAGTGATTTATATTTCAATTCAATTAATGAAAATGAATATTCCGATTTTTTGAAAAATACTAATGATAGATATTCATCATTAAATAGGGTATATACAGATTTTCCTTCATTAAAAGAAACATTCAATGAAGCAAAAAAGAATATTGTCCTTAATAAAATACAAATGAAGGGAAACCTTTCAGAACTAAAAAATAAATGGAGATCAAAATATGAAGAAAACCAAAAGTTGAAAAAGTTAAATAATGAACAAGTAGATTCTATAAAAGAAGGGTATTATTTATATGATAATCATTCAATTGAAAAGTACTATAAAAAGGTTTTGGAATCAATTTCATATTATGATAGGTTTCCAAAAGAAGTTGTAACTGAATATAATCAATTAAATAAAGTCCTGATAGTAGAATATCTATTACCTTCAATAGATGATTTTCCAAATATTAAAGAAAGAAGATACATTAAAACAAGAAATGAAGAAAAGGATATCTATTATAGTGAAAGAGAATTAAATTCATTATATGAAGATATCACATATAGAATTGTTTTAGATCAGATAAATAAAGTATTCCAGTTTGATTCAATAGATCAGGTAAAAACAATAGTTTTTAATGGATGGACTAAATCAATTAATAAAGCAACTGGATTAATTAATGAAGTTTGTATATTATCTATTTCCTGTGATAAAGATGAATTTTTAAAAATCAATTTACCAGAAGTTGATCCAAAAGAATGCTTTAAAGGATTAAAAGGTATTTCAGCACATAAAATAAGTAACCTTACGCCTATAAAACCAATTATTACAATTAATCAGAATGATAAAAGATTTATTTCAGCTCATAACGTAGAAGTTGATTCATCAACAAATTTAGCATCAATGAACTGGGAAGATTTTGAACACCTTATAAGGGAAATATTTGAGAAAGAATTTACTTACAATGGAGGTAATGTAAAAGTAACTCAATCCAGTAGGGACGGAGGAGTAGATGCAATTGCTTTTGATCCTGATCCAATAAGAGGAGGAAAGATTGTTATACAAGCAAAAAGATATACTAATGTTGTAGGTGTATCAGCAGTAAGGGATTTGTATGGTACAGTATTAAATGAAGGTGCAACAAAAGGGATTTTAGTAACTACTTCTGATTATGGTTCTGATTCTTATAATTTTGCAAAAGATAAACCGATTACTTTACTTAATGGAAGCAATTTATTACATCTTTTAGAAAAGCATAATTATAAAGCAAGAATCAACATTAGAGAAGCAAGAGAGGGACTTAAATAAAAAGAGAATTGTTGAATTCCATTATACACTGCTCACTTCGCCAATTAATATCGAGAGCAAGATGTAGTACTCCCCAAAATTAGACCACTTGTTAAGTTGAAAAAAATGACTAAATTAGTGGCAATTATGAAAGCAACAAGGAGAAAATTTTCGTCAGGCTTTAAAGCCAAAGTCGCCATTGAGGCGCTCAAGGAACGGAAATCACTTGTAGATTGATATTCCGATGATACCCACCCAGTGATTCCAGCGATATCCACCCACTGGCTGAAACTATCAATTTGACAAAGTTATCTTTTTTTTCTTAAACTATCTCCTTTTAATTCGATTCTATGTGAAGTATGGATCATTCTATCCATAAACGCATCCGCGATCGTTTCATCCGAGAACAGGTCGAACCAGCTGGCCGGAGGTAGCTGACTGGCTATGATGGTTGCTTTCCTGGCATGCCTGTCCTCGATTATTTCCATAAAATCCAGCTGCTGCTGATTGTCTATTGTGCCGATGCCAAAATCATCGAATATCAATAAATCTGTTTTGGCCAGCTTTTCAAACAACCGCATGACAACACCTTCCACTCTGGCGATTTTAATTTTTGCCATCAGCTTTTGCATACCGAAGTAGTATACGCTAAATCCCTGTTTGCATGCCTGATAACCCAATGCGGAAGCTATAAAGCTTTTTCCACATCCCGTGGCTCCCGTAATCAAAATCGATTCCCCCTGACGAATATAGTTTCCTGTTGCCAGAGAAAGGATTTGTACCTTGTCCATCCCCCTGGAAGTATCGAAACTCAACTCCTCCGGGGTTGCCCGATATCGAAACGAAGCGTTTTTTACCAAACGGGTATAGCGGTTTGCTTCCCGCTGGTCCCGCTCTCCCTGGATGAGCAGTCGCAATCCATCCGCAAAAGAGAGTTCATGGATTTTCCTGCTCTCCTCCAATGTCTTCAACGTAGCGGCCATGCCCGACAGGCGTAGAGCTACAAGTTCTGATTTAATCTGTTCCATTGTTTTGATATTTGTTTGATGAATGTATTTACGGGATATTATTCCTCGTAATATTTCTTACCTCTGATATTGATATGCTGTATATTCCTATTTTTCTTGCCTTGATGCTTTCCTTCTTCCCCGTTAAGCATATACGCTTTAGTATCCATTACCCTTTTGATGGATTGATAGGTCAGAATATCGTTGTCCAGCGCATAGCGGCATACCCGCTCAAAAATTACCGGATCTGTCTTTCGTTGAAGGCTTAACAGTCCATCGCATCTTTTATACTGTACCTCGGGTATCTCTGCCCTTTCAAAAATAACGGCAAACAGCTCAGCCAACAGCTCAGAGTGTTTCCCCGCTTGCCTGATATAGAACTCCGGGCTGCGGTCATGATAGAAGTTGTGGCCGGAACTCATATGCGCTTTGACGACAGTATATCCAAATCCGATAGTGCGTAGGTGGGTAGCCACATATACTCCACGGATATAAATGCGAACCAAACTTCGGGTATAGATGACATCCGCCTCTTCCCCGATATACGGATAAGGAACGGAATAATAATGTTTGTCACGGGCAAGATAGATGCAGTTGTTTTGAGCTACCCTGAGTTTCGCATAATATTTTATCTCAAAATCTTTTTCCGGAAGTGCTTTCAATAAAGGTTTTTCTTCTGCCAGAAACTTCTCTTCCCGACAATATTCCTTTTGCTGCTGACGAGTTTGATTGTGTTCACGCGTTTTATCGGCTAAAGCCCGGTTTATCTCTTCAAGAGAAAAGAAGGTATGATGGCGAAGCTTGGCATAAACGCGCCTGTACACAATTTTTACCTCGTTTTCAACAGAGGCCTTGTCCTGAGGTTTTCTCACTCGAGCGGGCAAAACTGCGAATCCGTAATGATTGGCAAAATCATCCATCACCCTGTTCAGTTCGGGTTCATACCGGTCTGTTTTAATCACCGAGGCCTTCAGATTGTCTGTAACTACTATTTTGGGAGAGCCTCCCAGATGTTTTAAACAACAGGAAAGAGCATAAAGAAAATCATCGGTGCTTTGCGAGGGAACGGCCATCACAAAAGCATAGTCTGAATAGGGGAGACAGGCTACAAACACCTGCGTTTGTATTACTTCTCCACTCTCTCGGTTGATATACGAGACAGTGTCTCCGGCAAAATCCACAAATAATTTTTCACCCGCGTGGTGCTGCAATATGCTTCCCGGTTTGCGTGCTTTGATAATCTGTCCTAAATGAAAACAGAACTGGGAATAACCGTAACCATCCGGATGGCTTTCCCTGTATTCCTCCCAAAGTAGATAGCGTGTCACATGCGGTTTTTTGAGCTCTTCTTCCCAGTAAGAAATCATGCCCTTAAACTCTTCGAAACGATCCTGCTTGTAAGCGGGATTGCCGGCGAAAAGCTTACTCTCCAAAACCGGTTCATCCAGAGCCAATAGCTCTTCAATGCTGGATTCTTGCTCTTTAATCTTACGCACATAGGTATTGACTGTCCCCTTGTATAACCCCAAATCGCCGGCTATCTTTCGGTTCGAAATCCCCTGTGCGTGCAAGCGAAGTACTTGTTTTACCTTACTCATGTTAATTATTATTCCTGCCATACGATTATGTGATTAATTGAAATATCACACAATCTTATGAAAAAGAATCAACAAGCGGGTGGGTATGCGCCGGAATCGGCACGGAGCTGAAAAAGGAAAAAGAAAAAACGTAATATACTTTTTAGAAGCATGTCAGACTCGGGAAAATGGGTGCATATGCTCCGGAATAGTATGTATTTTTCCACTACCTTGCATTGTTGGGTGCATATGCGCCGGAATCGTTAGCTCGACGCCTTGTATTCCCTTTTTTTTGCTCTCTTTTTTTACAATATGTAAGCCATTTATATGGGATATGTGACAAAATGGTTGATTATCGAAGAATTTTCTATCTTCTTAAATCACCGGATTTTGTCCGAAAAGTGGGTGGGCATGCTCCGGATTATCCAGTAGAGCCATCCAAACGTTTTGAAGTACATCCCAACATGATCAGCAAATGGAAACAGGAATTTATTGAACACTCGGCAGAAGTATTCGAAAAGAAAAAAGAAGTTGATGAGGGGGTCGATTTGGAGAAGCTCTATATCAAAATTGGAGAGTTGGAAATGGAGAATGGAATCGAAGACCTGTTCGGTCTGAATTTTGTTAAATCGACTCTCATTCGTTCAAGTTTAGCGTCAGCGTAACTTGGGCGCAAAGCGACAGGTAGTTCGGAAACTTGCGCTAATGAAAAGAAATGGAGAAATATCATAACCCCTACACTGCCTGACGGCAGCGCTTGTCCCCTTATCTTAAGGGGACGGTTTAGATGAGTGTAATCCCATAATTGAGAATTTAAGAAAGAAGTGAAGAAATATTATACCCCCTGCATCATCCGGAATTCATCAGTAAATCGATAAATCATCTAATCGATCAGCGTTCTTTTTTGCCTTTGCCGGTAATAAACGGCACAAGTAAATACGTGCGCCGGCAAGGGGATGCCCACAGTATTATTTTACGTCAAACCTTATTTACGTGGGAATCTCAACCTCAAAAATACAATAATTGCGCACAGTAGCAACGAAAACAGCAAAATTTGTCCGCACCGGATTTGGAAGTTTTGAAAGCTTGAAAGGGGTGTTTTTACCTGTTTGACGACTTCTACCGGATAGGGAATGCGGATGGTGTCGTTGACAAAGATTGAATCTTTGTCAATGCGGTTTTTGTAGAGATATTTGTATCGTTCCAAAATCACCGTGTCGCCTGTATCGTACACATAGACAGAATCGTAATGGACAACCGAGTCCCGGATAAGGTTGTCCCGATATTCGATTTTGGTAGTTTCCACAGGAACGTATTTTACCGATTTGCAGGAATATAACATCGTGGCTATTACTGCGAGGAAAAGCAGCTTTTTCATTGGATTTTGATTTTGGTTTGTAAATTGAACCCAGCCTGCACTTGGGCAATATCGGCATTTTGTCCGTTTTCGACGAAACTCATTGCCGCAACGATCATTATATATTCGGTTCCGCTCGCAGAGGTAAGTTCTTTGTGGCGGGGAACGCCCGAATACTTTTCGACTTGGGAAATGTAGCTTTCGGTATCGTTTTCGGCGGGTGGAGCCCAACGGGAAATGATCTTTTCGATGGTGTTGCATCCCTGCGAAAGATAGGTGCCGAGAATTACAAAGGCGGCACGATAGCCGTAAGCAAGGGACGAAAAAGTTTTGAAACTTTTGTCCGTTCCGGCAATTTCACCCCGGAAACGATCGGCACTGTGGCGGATGTTCAACGGATTGTTGTTGCGAAGTCCTCTCGGCATCATTGTTTATCCTCCTTTTTATCGGCATTAAGCAAGGCAAGAATGTTTTGAATTTCGTCTTTGTTTTCGAGGATTTTCAAAAGCACGGATTGCACTTCGGCAATGCTTTTTTCCTGCTGTTTCAGATTTTCGAAAACGGACTTTGCTTCGACCAAAACAATGCCTATAGCTCCGGCAACGGTGAAATAGGGCATTTTGAAAATTACACTTGCCACGATGTCGGCAATGGAAAGCATGAGCATCAAGCCGAAATAGTTGGTGAGTTTGGAAATGGTACGACGATAGCCCGAACTTGTTCGGACGATATTCATGCGTTTTGCACGCCTTACGCCGAAGAAGAAGTCGATGAGGACGGAGAGAAACACACCGGCGTAAAGGACTACCAGGACGATGAGGACGGCTTTGAAATGATTCCAATCGTGATTTATGAGATAAGGGATAAAAAGAGGTTGCATTTGAAAAGGATTTATGAGTTGTTCGATTTAAAAAAATCCCGCCACGGAGAGCGGGATTTGAAAGCAGGAAAACAGATAATAAACAGGCTTAGATCAAGGTTTTTTCACCGAGATAGATACTGTTGGCAATGGCTTTGCCGTCTGCCGAAACGAAGCCGAGATACACCTCAACGTTATCGCCTGCCCAGTCGGCCGGAAGATTTATTTCGGCCATGCCGTCGGCGCGTGCAGCGGCAGAAGTGCTAAACACGGCTTCGACTTTGAGCGGGTTGAACACTAACGGCATTGCAACATCCGTGGGAAGTGCATCGCTGATGCCGCTGTTATCGGTCCACGAGATGGTGATTTTGCCGGCATCGGCTTCGGCGGAAGCGTTTTCGACAGGGAAAAGCGAACCTCGCGAGACGAGAACTTTAGCGAAATCCAACGTGTGGTTGGGATATTCGCCCGAAATGGCATTTGCAACAATATAAGACATTGCGGCGTTGAACGCAGTTTGCTTGGTGGCGTAGGGTTTGAAGCCGACACGCACATAGTTGGTGATGGGCTTGAGGAAAGCGAGCGTAAGAGCGAACTTACTGCGCTGGGTCATTTGCGCGTCGGTGCGAGGATTCTTGACATTTTGAGCGAGACTTCGCATGTAGGAAATTCCTTTCCAGCTGCCTCCGACGACCGTACCGACTTTACCGGAAAAGCCGCCTAAGATACCTTGTTTGATTGTTCCCATTTTGAGAAGAGTTTAAAAGATTAGAAAATTGGTTTTTACTTGGACTTGGTATTGAGGAAACATTGACCAAATACGGCCGAATTGTGGTCAGAATTTCTTTCGTTGCCTGTCCGATTTGGCAAAGATATAATTGTTGTAAGTACTTTATTCTGATTCGGTTTTGGATGCATTCGGGTGCGTTGTTTTGCGTTTAGCCCTTATAAATATTTTTTCGGGAAGATATTGATTTCGAATTGGATTGGAATTGGCTTTTGTGTCGGAATAAAATTCGACTGTGATTTTTTTAGGGGTGGGTGGTCGGGGGCTGTGTGAGGGCGAAGTGGAAACAGAGCAGGTAATGCAGCCTTGAGCCGACCGAAGGGAGAGGCGCGAGCCGTAAGCGAGTGGAGCGAGGGCGCAGGCAGCAGGAAGCCCGCAACGAAGTGAGGGCAGCGGAATGCTGCCGCGTGCGGCAGGGCTGGCGCAGTTTTTTGCAAACGGAGCTTGTGCCGGGAAAGGCAAGTGCCTG
>JAKIZI010000055.1 GCA_022708105.1 Bacteroidota bacterium | reverse complement strand
TCTTTTCTTGATAAAGGATTATACATCTTCACATAATCGGCTTTTTCGACGCTGCTTTTGGCAACCAGAACCAGTAATTCATCAAAAGCCAAAGCTTTGGTTATGATTTCTTGGGCGGCTTCATCGCTGTATCCATAAAGTTTTAAGATTTGCATTGTGGTCATTCTAAACATGCCCAACAATTGGTCTTTCATTTCTTTATTTTCATAATAAGACTTGTCAGGCAGGAACAAATCGGCTTCGCCGAAATACAATACCTGATTATTGGAATTCATAAAATCCTGCATAACCTGAAAACCGAATGGCAAATCATAGTTTTCCATTAGCATCTCTTTGGCCAATAGTTCCAATTCTTTTAACGAGTTAATATTATTGATTTTGTTAATGATCGGTTTAATCGGTTCGGTGCCTAATTTTGCCCGGGTTTCAAAATCTTTCGTCATTTTGTGCAGTTTGACGAATTTCAATAAATTTTTATCCAAGCCGGTTGGGTCTTGTTCCCATTTGTCGGCCAAATCCATCAATGTCTTTTCAATATCAAGATGCAGTTCCAAAAATACCGAAATCTGGGGTTGATCGCCGGGAATTTCGGCTTTTGACAGCCATTCCTGATTGACGGCCTCATAATAATTTTTCTTAATTAATTCTTTATTCATAATCACCGCTCCTTATTTCAATAATTCCGTTGTAATATAATGATACATTTTTTGCAAGATTGTTTTAAACCCTATGGAAGACAACATTTTATGCAAACATCTAAAGATATCAAATAATGAAAAAATGATTTTCCCACCCCGCAATATTAGTATCACAAACATTATTTTATCATTTATTCCCCATTTTTTGTAAAATATTATAATAAAAAAATTGATTTGCCGTAAATTTTCCGCTTTTTAATTTTAACACCGGCGACTTGATTGTTGTTTTTTAGTCTGTCAAGACTTTTTCCTTTCCGTTTTTCAAAAACCGGTTCGTAAACTCGGATACACCTACATCACACCGGCAAAACCCGCTTGTTAAGTATTTACCCCAGAGTACCTTAAAATCAAAAAAGGATGAAAGTTTTCTTCCGTCCTTAGTCTATATAGTTTATTTTTTGTAACCCCAAACGACCGGGGCATTATCCTTGTTCCAATCTTTTGACCAACCTTGGGGTTTGCTTTCAGCTTCCACGTAAATGGTAATAAACGAATTATAAAAAACATTTTCTCCGAGTTCGATAACCGATTCAGGAATAACAATACTCAGCAAATCGCAGTGGAAAAAAGCATTGCTTCCGATACATTTTACCGATGAAGGAATCACCAAGTCTCTTAAAGTGGCGCAATTATAAAAAGCCCTATCCCCGATTTTAACAACGGACGACGGTATCGCAATCGTCCTGAATTCGGGGATTTGCATAAAGGCACACTCGCCAATCTCCACGACATAAGCGGGGATTATGCTTTTTTGGCATCCCGCAATCAATTTATTCGTGGCGCTTTCGATTAAACAATTGCCCTGGCTCTTGAAGACGCTGTTATTTACCTCAACTTCAATGCTTTCCATGCCACCGCACCCCGCAAAAACCCCCACGCCAATGTTTGTCACGGATGAAGGAATGGCAATGCTCGGTAATTTCATGCAATAACCGAAAGCATAATCATCGATTCTGAGAACCGAAGCGGGTATCATGATATTCTCTAAATCATAGCAATGGGCGAAAGCACTCATTCCGATTGTGATTGTTGATGAAGATAATTCAATCCTTTTTATTCCCCGGCTGTTATAAAAAGCACCGGCACAAATATATTTAACCGAATCGGCTAACACTATCTCTTCTGCCGATTCAAGGTCTCGGAAAGCCGATTCACCGATTCCTACTGTTCCGGGTTGAATTGATAAAGGGCTTTCCAAAAAGCCTTTATAACCCACAGCCCAGCGGTCAACATAAACCACGCTGTCATCGGGCGCATCATTCCAAATCCCGCTATCGATAAACGCCCCATAAGCAATCGATGTTACCGAGGACGGTATTACGATATCTTCCAATCCAACACAACCGAGAAAAGCTGCTGTGCCAATCCTTTCCACATAATCCGGTATCACGCTGGTTTTGATTCCCAAAACAAGGGTATTTGTGGCAATTTCGATGAGGCAATTATTGTCGCTTTTGAATATTCCGCTTTCGGCGGTTATTGTTTCCAAATTGCAACCGTAAAAAGCACCCTCTCCGATAACGTTTATTGTCGAAGGCAGCCTGATTGATTTAACGTTGTTGGTGTTCCCTACTCCTAATCCGTCAAAAGATAAAGGATAAAGGCTCCGAAAACCGTTTTCCTTGATTTTGGTAACCGGCTTGCCTTTATGGGTTGCGGGGATAACGACATCGGTATAGTTGACATTAAACTTATCCCCCGCATAAACTTCATATTCTTTCCGGTCACTCAATAAATTGAAGACAAAGCCGTTTTCGTCCGTTGAAGTCCAACATCCGCCAAGCGCAAACAAAAAGAAACCATTGATTACGAGAAAGATAAAAACCCAAATAATTCGCAAAAACTTTTTCACTTTTAACCTCGCCTAAAAATTTTCTTTCCCTTTGACATCCAAATTAGGCGGATATCTGATAATAATTAATCAAACCGAACGAACCATCAGGCTGATTGATGGTTTTTATTTAATTAATGATTTGCGGGTAATCATTTCGGCTTTTTTATAACTGGCATAATATGATTGTTCATTGTTGCCCTGTTTGGCCGGACTTTCGATTAACTCGACTTCCTTATTGATGAGTTTTACCGATAGTTCTTTCAAATCATCGATTAAATAAGAATCAAGCGGGTTGTACGGAGAGACCTTGCTCGAATATTCTTGGCCCAAATGGCCAGGATAATAGTGCCAGTCATAAAAGCTTATCTTGTAGTTATCGATAAGGTAAGCTTTGAACTTATCGATTTCCCTGATATAAGTCGATAAATCGCTGGCATCGTTAAGTTGCATCCACACCCCGCAACCCGAACCGAATTCGTCTCCGGTAAACAAGTTATGCGATTTTTCGTCAATAAAGATTACCGATCCGTTTGTATGGCCTTTAATCTTATATGCTTTGACAAGCAAATTTCCCAAGTCAAATTCCTGACGGTCGGTAAGGTAATTTATCTCAACATTTTGCTTGCTCAATAAATGTAAATCTTCCTCCGCCAGATAAACTGTTTTAAATTCATCGAGATGACCGGTATGGTCGATGTGTCCGTGCGTCAATACGGGAATTAATTCGTTTTGGGTATATTTTCTTATTTCAGCCAAAAGCGAAAAAGCGCCGGGAAGCAAAAAATCAATTACCATGGCTTTCTTGCTTCCGATTATTAAATAAACCGTACAGCCGCGTTCGGTTATCGAATACGTATATTCATTGATTTTATTCACTTTCAGTTGGATATTTTCCTGATTACTCAACATAATGCCCTCCTTTGGCATTTTTTATAACATTTTGAACTGATTCGGACAATCAAAGCAATAAAGGTCTGATTGTTTTTGATTATACCCTCATGGAAGGTGTCGCCAAAATCGTTAGAATTTTTCTTTTAAAAAGTGTTGCCATACCAGAAGGCTATTGAGAGAGCCTTCGAAGTGGATATTAAGATCAATTTCCAGTGAGTTTGGAGTGAATACCGCTAAGGTTTATAACTGGAAAAATGTTAACTAAAACCTTACGAGAACTATTATACGAGGGGTGGTAATATAAAAAGTTTTCTTCTCCATCTTATTCCTCCGCCATTTACTATAAGCTTTTCTATTACTATACATTTTAACCGGCGTTTTTTCAAGGATAAACTGAAAAGTTGCCATAAGGGTGGGCGGCCATGGCTCAAATTGAGACGGTATGCGGAAGAATAGCCGCAGGTGTTTGCGCTTTCATAATTCGGCCGGCTTCTTGCCGGTATATACTTATCCGGTATAATGGATTTGGGCACTCTGCCATAAGGCAGCTTTCTGCCTGCTGCTCCCTTAATAAACATTACATAAACCCCTCCATAATACTTCTTCAGAAATTGCGTTTATGACCATAAAAACAAAAGACAGGTACCAATTAACAAGGTTGTTCTACCAATCCTTCTTATACTCCTATTTTCAAATAGTAGCCTAAAAGAATACTCAACTGCCTGTGGAGCGATCTTATCGCCTGTAGTAATATCTACTTTCATGACTTGTCTTGTTCTATCAAGAATTACTTCAATTGAGTCAAGAAACATTAACAGCATTTTTATAACGTCATAGATCCAAATGATTTTCACGGATGAGAGTCAAACAACTTCAGAATTATATCAAATCTCATATCTGAAAGATTTGGACATTAGAGCTAAAAGATGTCCTTTAATTACTCGTACTTGGTAATCATTGTGCAGGTGCTACCTCCGGCAGCCACACTTTCGATTATCTCCATTTTGCATGTTTTATCCGGGAAAACATATTTGTATACACTCAAAAGGCTTCCCTTGCAGCAGTGGCACCAGGTAATTGATATAGGCTGTTTCAAACCTTCACGAATCGTAGGACAATCGCATCTTCCTTCTGCAATAACAGAGATTATCCTGTCACCTTCGCGGGAGACTTTTCCGCAACGGCGCAAAGGTTTTGTGCCATTCAAGTATTTTACAACCTCGTCAATATAATTGTCTTCACCCATGTACTGCTTTCTAAGTTTTCTGAATGTCTTAGCATATATGGAATTTTCGTTGGATTTGAGGCATGTACAATTCTCACGGACTTTTATACAGGTATCACTATCCAGTATCTCATCCATTCTCTTTATTACTTCATATGCCCATTGAGCTTTTGCTTCAGGGCTTGAACTCTCCTTAATATGGTTCATTCCGCTTAGAATCTTCTCTCTGGTGCTTTCGTCGGTAAACTTCTCCAGTTGCTCGCTCAATACTCTATAATGTCTGAGTTCTTTAGCCATAATAAACCTCCTTATATGCATTATTATTTTATTTTGTTACTTTACTTTTGGCTGTAACTTTACTGTTAATATTTTTTTATAATCTTCAAGAGTAGTTGAATCATTAATTTGAAACATAATCCATTTACCCATTTTCATGTAATCACCAGCTTTATTATAAAGCTCAGCCGTTTTAGGACTCAGATCCGGCAAAATTGACTGCATTAGCGGGTCAAGTTTATAACTGATTATAATCATGACTGAAAAAGCGTTTTCTTCAGGGTACAGCGTACCAAATGACTGACCGTTTTTTTGAAATTTTACATTCCACCCGGGTTTTGCTGCACAGGCACTATAGGACAATTTTGGTTTTACATTATAAGCAGATTCCATATATTTTATTAGTGATAGCCATAACTCTTTTGTATCACCTCCGATATAATCTGCAATTTCATCAATTGACGGTTGTTTAAATGATGGGAATATCTCTTTCCATTGCATTCTAATCATCCTTTTTCTTTTTAATGAACATATTATGAAATTTATTGTATAAGTAATTTTAAAGCAGTCAAAATATTCATGAAATAAACTGACCTATTTTACTTTCAATTTTATTGGAGCCAGCAAATCCAATTGTAAATCATTATCACAATCTTCGTCAGAATTATGGGGTTGATAATTGATACATTCTTCGAACCATCTCCGGTCTAAATCAGGATTCCAATCAACTTCATACGTCTCACTGCTAAATACCCAATCCCAAAGCAGCTTCCAGCGCTCTCCTATATTTGACAATCGTGCTGGAATTGATGCAAATAGTCCCCCAGAGAACTCCTTTTTGTAAAATGGTTCAGGTACATTAAAGTCTTCAGGTACAACAACCCACATTTCATAGCCATAAACCGGATTACCTTCTTGCGGCTCAGGATTGTTAAAGCCAAAATGTCTGAAGCCGTACTTTAGGTGAAGTGAATTCTCAATAATAAGTTTATTGACTACTTTTGAACAATCATTCTCCGGAGTTGTGCTTTCTGCCTTATAGCATGCAAACAACATCCTTGGCAGGTTTACAATCCTTACATCACCGATTTTACTGTAACTTGATTTTTCTGACATACAACTATCCCTTTCTGAGAGTATATTTTTGAGTGTATTTTCAAATCCGAAAGTTGTTGAGTTAGCTGACAAATCAAGGGAAATAAATGTCTCTGGCAAATTACTCTGGGCTTTAACAGTTTCAACCAGTCTCTCAAGTAAAAAACTCACGGTCCTTAATTCTTCCGCCTCATGTTTCGTTTCTTCCAAGTGCCTTTGTAATACATTAGTAACATAATCTGGTTCATTTGATTTAAATATGTCCTGGATATCCTGTATTGACATTCTAAGTTTACGAAGTATGATAATCTGCTCAATTCTTCGTATTCCAGCATCATCAAAATAACGATACCCATTTTCTGTTCTTAGGCTCTTAACTATACCTACATCATCCCAGTATCTCAGGGTTCTATTTGAAATCCCATATTGTGCCGCTAACTCCCCAATCTTTGTTAATCCCAATACATCTCACCTCTCATAAACATTTTACAGCTTTCCCTAACGTTAATGTCAATAATTATTTTTATTTTTTCCCAATTTTATCACGAAATGAACGCTCGAGGAAACAAATCGACAGACGATTACGTCGGTCTTCCATATACTTCATATTGTGTAAAATAAATAGTTGATCGAAATTTTTTAATTGATGTATTGTGGGTTTCTCATAGAAACCATGATGTATTTTCCTTTACCATTTCTAATTCCTTAAAATAGATGCAGTGTTTAATCAGATTTTTTTCAACAGATGCCATACATTCGTCCAAATCCATCCACAGCACGCTGTCCACTTCTTCTTTTTGAAGAGAAAATTCCTCTTCGTCCATATCCCGCCACAGAGCAAACACACGTGCATACTGTCTGTCATGAAACGGTTTTCCATGAAAGTTGTCGTCCCAGATTGCTATCCTGTCACCGCATAGTATGAGTTCATCAGCAGAAGCTGTAATACCGAGTTCTTCTTTTAATTCTCTTATGGCTGATTCCGCAAAATCCATTCCTGCCGGGATGTGACCGGCACTTGAAATGTCATAACAGCCAGGGAATGTTTCTTTGGTTTCACACCTTTTCTGGAGCAGAACCTGAACCTTTCCTGATCTTTTTCTGAGAAGCCATACATGCGAGGTCCTGTGCATGATGCCTTCCGCGTGCGCTTTTTCCCGCTCTACTGTTTTTCCTTTCGGTTTGCCGTTCTCATCAACAATGTCCAATATTTCCATTTAGTCTCACTCCGCAATATTCCTGGTGTTTCCTTTCATTAATCATATTCTACACAAATTATAATTCATTTCTCATCCGCAATCAAAGCACTTACTTTAACCGCGAATGCTGGGGAGCCTTTTCATATTCACGCATTAGCAATCGTGACCGTTCTGTAAACATTCAAGTACCCCTTTGACTTTCCGTGTCTACTCTGTTAGATTAAAATTATATGTCTAATATAGTAGACTCGAGGAGGCATTATCATGGCCGTACCGAAAGTATTTGAAAGTGAATATCGCTTATGCCTGATACTCTGGAAAAATGAGCCCATTTCCCGCGCAAAGCTCGCCAAACTCTGCAACGAAGAACTGGGCTGGAGCAGAACGACGACATACACCGTCATCAAGCGGCTGGGCGACCGGGGTGTTGTCAAAACCGAAGGCTCCATCGTTACTTCCCTCGTCAGCAAGGAGGAGATCCAGCTTGCTGAAATGGACGAAATGATGAAAAAGACCTTTGAAAATTCACTTCCTGCCTTTATCACCGCGTTTGCGAAACAGCAGGATTTATCGGATGCCGAGATCGAAGAAATTCGGCGTATTATCGAAAAGTAAGGAGGGTGAAACATGTGATGAGCTATAGGAAGCCGGCATTTTTGATTATCATTGCCGCCGTGGTTACCTGCATCGTGGTTGCGGTCTGTTTTTTGACAAATCCAAAAGATTCTGATTCCGAAAGAATAGATCCTTTTGGAAAATACTATAAAGTAGGAGATATCATTTTTGAGTCAGGCGCATATGCTTTCAGTTATACAGTAGAAACTGCACCAAAGTATTGCGTCACAAATGAAAAAGAGTTATTGGTATTAGAGGACAAGAATTCCGCCAACTGGCTGAATGTTGGCACATTTGAAGAAGTTATGTTAACAAAAGACAATTTTGATCGATACTTTTTAGGAGTTCGCGGCTCTGCCAGCAGTCTGCGCAGCAATAATCAAAAAGCCTGGTGTTTGTTGGTAACCGACTTGCCAGACACGGTATTCTACTATTTGCTTTTACAGAAAAGCGGAGGGTAGTGTCAAGAATTTTGTGTAAATACTTTTATACCTTTGTATAGAAGCTATACTCTAGTGTGTTAATTAGTTACTGATATTTTTGTTCCATTAACTGTTGTAAGTCTTCAATTGCTAAACCAAAACCTTTATGGATCTTTCGACTATACTTCCCATTATATTCTTCAAACTGGGTGACTAAAAACTTTTCCAACGATTCTTCATTGGGAAATTGTTCTTTGCGTTTGATTTTACGTTTAAGTTGCTTATTCAAGCCTTCAATCAGGTTTGTTGAATATATTGATGATCGAATTGCTTCTGGATAGTCATAAAACGTTAATAGATATTGATTCTTAATCAACATATCAGATACTTTAGGATAGCGGACTTGCCATTTATTCAAGAATTCATCTAAGATTTTAGATGCTTTATCTTTATTAGAAGCACGATAGACTTCTTTAAAATCTTCCATTATTTCGGCACGATCTTTAACACGTACTTTACTCATAATGTTTCTATCAACATGAACTAAGCATCTTTGAATATCTGCTTGAGGATAATTATTGGAGATTGTATCTTCAATACCCGATAATCCATCAGTAACAAATAACAATACTTGTTCAAGTCCACGTGATTGTAGATCCTTAAGT
>JAKIZI010000054.1 GCA_022708105.1 Bacteroidota bacterium | reverse complement strand
CCGACCATTATCCGTGCTGTAAGCAATGGCTTGCGATTGCGTCTCGTTTCTGCGTCCTTCTTCGGCGGCAACAGGATCGTGATACGTAAAAAAAGCGATGAGCGGAGGATTGTCCTCACTCCCAAAACCCGACGTATTCTGAAAGTCCACAACGGCACTCCCCGAAAAAATGTATCCCAAACTGTCGGGATAAAGAGCTATAGGCAAATGTTCCCAATGCACAAGATCCCTGCTTACGGCATGTCCCCAATGCATAGGACCCCAAAAAGGTTTCTCGGGATAATGTTGATAAAAAAGATGATATTCTCCGTTATGATAAACCAATCCGTTTGGATCGTTCATCCAATTTTTCGCCGGTGAAAAATGTACCTGCGGACGATGTTTTTCTTGGAAAAGCATATTCCCCTCTTCTTTTGGCCGACTGTTTTTGCATCCCGAAAATAGGAATACGATGAAAATCAGAAAAAAATAATTTACTTTCATATTTTTAATGCTTATTATCGATTTAATTTTTGAAATTCAAAACAATACGTCTTTATCTGTCAATTTTATAAATTTTATGCTGCATGGTCTCATAAATATTCCAATTTAAAGTTAATAAGAAGAATCTTTATTTCCCCCTTAGAGTGGCTGATTTCCTTTTGCCGTGCAACATGGTGCATTGCAATTCACTTTCAACCATACTTGAAAAAGTTCAATTTCATTATTCCCAGATTGATTCCATTTCATCTACTTCCAGGTAATGAATCTTAATGTCTCGTTCCAGTTGAAGCCCGTCATTTTTTGTTGATTTATTTAATGCTTCCGATACAAAAAAGTTTTCCCTTGTCGATATAACATTCAATCGATGTTTTGTCAATAAGCAGTTCGATGCCGAAGCGAAAAATTCTTTTTCAATTCATTGACCAAGTACTTCCGATGAAATCAATATAGTTAAAACGATAGCAAAACGATACTTCATGATTGTCTTCGCAATTAAATAAGTAAAGATATGCACAATTCCTTGTTAATTTTGTATGGCCGGCAACATTCGAGCCTTCGAACTAAAGTTAAATGCTGCCGGCATACACAAATTTCGATTAAAGATACTTGAAAATTTCCAAGTTCGACACTGAAAATCAATATCCCGGATTTTGTTTATAGATCCCTTTTACGTAGCTGATTTGTTGTTGTGGAATCGGAAAGTATTCGTCTCGTCCTTTCGTGAATTTTGCATCCTTCAGATAGGTATATCGTGTTTTTTCGACTTCAAAATATTCGTTCATGAATTCTTCGGCAATTCCCCATCTTACCAAGTCGAAAAACCATTTGCCTTCCGTGGAAAATTCTAAATGACGCTCCCATTGTAAAGCTTTGAATGCAAAATCTTTATTCCACGCAGGACAATTTATTCCCGGTTTGTAAGGTTCAACGCTGAAATTACCGGTAGGAGATCCATCTGAAAATTTCAATCTTCCCGTACTGTTAGCGGCTCGTTCACGTATTTTATTGATTAGAGTCAATGCCTCATCCAAACCTGTTCCAAGTTGGATTAATGCTTCAGCCCTCCATAACATCACTTCATCCAATCGCAGCACATCCCAATTTAAAGCGGCTCCCATAAAAGGATTAGTTTTCCTGAAACATGGACAATCCGGCAAAACGATTAATTTTTGGCTCATCGTATATCCGTAAACTTCCGGTTGACGTACCCAGCTTTTTTCCATTATGAAATCCGGATCATATTTCCAAGGTAAACCGGGAACACACGCCGTATGCAATAAACGAGGGTCACTTGGAGTTGAAACAATTGCATCCTTATTGTCAAGCCTGATTCCGGAATTGAAGTTATCAAAATCGGGTAAACCGTTAACCGTTTTGTAACGATTCATCATATTAGTCGAGGGTTGCAAAAAACCGCAACAACCATATTCCGGATTCATTGGGCAAACAAGCCATGAATTTAGACGCCCTGTGGGTGAACCATCATTATTGGCTGAATATTGTATTGCCCAAATGGATTCCTGCCCATTTTCATATTCACAAAGGAAGTTTTGTGCGAAATCGGGGAATAAACTTTTTCCCGAATAATCGATAATGTCTTTACATAAATTTGCCACCTCTGTAAGTTTTTCTTTATTGATGTTTATTACATTGTGGTTCTCATCCTGTTCATAAGCCGAAAAGAGTAAAGCTTTGGCTAGATAAGCTTCTGCAGCATATTTGGTAGGACGTCCCACTTCCTCTTGTTTTTCAGGAAGATTTTCAACGCCATATCTGAAATCGTCTATGAGTTTTTGCCACAGTTCTTCATTACTTAATTCATCATTGCTTATTTTGTCATATTCTTCTTCAGGAGTATTTTCGTCGATATAAGGGAAAAACTTGAAGCACAATTTCATATACATGTAGATATGTCCGCGCAAAAAACGTAATTCGGCGATCCGTTGTTTTTTCAGGGGAAATTCTTCTTCACTTAAATTTTGTACCCTTCTTAATGCATCGTGAACTCTTCCAACCGCCACATAATGAACCCACCACAGATTATCAAGCTCACCGGTTGTTGTGGGTTCCATATAGGTAAATGTTTCCCATAAATTTTGTTCTGCAAGATCATTTGTTCCTGCTCCTCCCTTGTAAGCTTCTCCTCCTCTGCAAGAACCTTCGGCGTAAGGCATTCCCATTTGTTTATTAAAGTGGTTTTGACCACAAAACGAATATGCAGCGATTATCATTTGCTCGACTTTGTCAGGAGCATTTAACTCGTCCGATGCTACTATTCCTTGAGGATTTTGGTCGAGCATGGATTCACAAGAAAAGAAGAAAATTAAAGCAAGACCAAGAGCGAGTTTTATTATTTTTATTTTCATATTTATTATTTTTTTTAATTATCAGAAAGTTATGTTTAAGCCCATTGTCATTGAAAAGGGTAAGGGATAGGTGTTCCCGGGTGTTTCGGGATCAAGACCGGTATAAGCATCATCACCCCGGGTTTTCTTTATCGTTAAAACATTATCCGCTCTCAGAAATATTCTGCTGTGTTGGATTTTTAACGAATTTGCCAGATTACCGGGCAGTGTATATCCTAATTCCATATTTTTAATTTTCATGAAAGATCCACTTTCGACAAAGTAGGTTGAAAAACGACCTTCGTCATTATAGTTGTTGACAGAAAGAGCGGGTATTGTCGATTTGTTATTTTTAGGGGTCCAGGCATTCAAAAGTCTTGTTCCGTAATTTTCGCCAACTGTGCCCAAGAAATAAAAATCGGTCCAACTTTTCCAACCGGAAACGTTTAGGTCTTTACCTAAAATACCGTTGAGAAATAAACTGAAGTCAAAATTATTCCATTCAAGACCCATTGTTACGCCGAATTCGAAATCGGGATTTTCATCGCCTATCCATGTGCGATCTTTGCTGTCTATTGTCTTGTCTCCATTCAAATCTTTATAACGGATTCGGCCTGGTGCTGCTCCAACTTGTGTTGCATGATTCTCGACTTCTTCCTGCGATTGAAAGAGCCCATCGGCAACATACCCGTATAACGAATATCTTGAACGTCCCAGGATATTATCTTCCATGCCATCTCCGGGAAAGTTGTTTATTACTTGTTCGGGAACCTTTACAATAGTATTTCGGTTATGTGACAGGATGCCGCCGATATTGAAATGTACATCTTTAATCTTTTGATTATAATCAAGATTAATTTCAAAACCTTTATTGTCAATATCTGCTCCGTTTAACCACATCCCCGCACCTTCGCCTAATGTTGCAACATAACCGGGTTTCATTAAAATATCTCGCGTATATTTTAAATAATAATCAAATGAACCGGTAAGTCTTGAATCAAGAATTACAAAATCTAATCCGAAATTGTGTTGCGACGTGCTTTCCCATTTTAAATTTGGATTTCCCCTTTGGATACGTCTGAAACCAGCCGGTAAAGTTCCTGCTTGACCGGTGATGTCGTAAGCCGTTCCCCAGTTCCAGTCCCAAACGTTATTGCTGTCATAGAGATATTCGTACATCTGAAAATGTGCATAATTATCAATTTGAGAGTTGCCGTTTTGCCCCCAACCGTATCGAAGTTTCAGGTGCGAAAAACCCGATAAAAAATTTTCCAGAAACTTTTCGCTACTTAAAACCCATCCAACGGAGAAAGCAGGGAATGTTGCCCATCGCTTATTTTCGCCGAATACGGATGAGGCATCGCGACGTAAAGTAAAAGAGGCCAAGTATCGGTTGTCGTAATTGTAATTCATTTTTCCGAACCATGAAATCATCCTGTTCATGGCAGCACCTCCACCGTTGTCTTTTTCTTGTTCACCTGCATTCAGATACATATAGTCGGTTGTTTCTAATGCAAAGACTCTTCTGCTTGCCCATATATCATTATAATCATTTGAAATGGTTTCTTGACCTCCCATTATATCGAAATTGTTTTTCCCTATATTAAATACATATTGCAGAACGTTGCTGTTATTCCAACTAAAAGTATAATTTGCCCAATTTGTGACTTTATTTTTATCCTCGCTTAAAAATCCCGATTTATACCTTAAATCCATGTTTCTTCGCCAATAGCCTACCAAATCCAATCCGAAATTGGAATTAAACGTAAGTCCTTTCATCAATTGGATATTTAAGAAAGCATTACCAAACAATCGTAAATGATCGTCATGATTTTGACGGTTATCTTCAATCAAACGAACCGGATTCTGACGGTCACTCATGCCTCCTATGGGTCCTCCCCATCCCCCATCTTCTGTATGTACAGGAACTATGGACATGATTGATCTACATGCGCCCAATATACCGTCTCCGATATTCGGCATGCTTCTCCACTGAGATACTGTAAAGTTTTCTCCGATTTTAACTCGATTGTCCAACCAAGAATAGTCAGAATTAATCCGTGCATTTATCCGTCTGAATAAATCCTCCTTGACCGTTCCTTTATTATCATAATAATCAAGAGCAAAAAGAGCATTTCCTCTATCAGAGCCTGAAGAAAGTGTAACATTATATTGCTGAATATAACCTGTTCTCAATACTTCTTTTTGCCAATCTGTATCGGCTGATCTCATGGTTTTCGTTTCCGGATCAAGCCATTCGCGCCAGGTGACGTCATCCAAAACAAAGTACCCCTCTTCATCTTTATGATATTTGTATTGATATAATTGAGCAATCCCGACCTCGTTAGGATCTGCATTCGGATTATCGTTAACAATTGCCCAGAATTGTGCGATGCCGCGTTGTTTTGTATTCATCAGGTCATAGGGCTTTGCGCT
This sequence comes from Bacteroidota bacterium, assembly GCA_022708105.1. Taxonomy (GTDB): domain Bacteria; phylum Bacteroidota; class Bacteroidia; order Bacteroidales; family WCHB1-69; genus DUOL01. Next base: position 4,445 of record JAKIZI010000054.1, on the reverse strand, counting down.
GCTGACTAAAGTATGGGAAGTATTAAAATCTACCGTCAATTTTCCTTTTTTACCTTTCCGAGTGGTAATGATAATAACACCGTTTGCAGCCCGCGCGCCATATATCGAAGCGGACGAAGCATCTTTTAATACTTGAATCGATTCGATATCCATAGAAGCCAATTCGGACATAGACCGAGTTGTAGGTGTACCATCAATAATATATAATGGATCATTATTGTTTAGGGTTCCCTCTCCGCGTATCCTAACTGTACTCCATGGATCAGGAGAACCCGAGAGATTAATTCGCATACCCGGAACTTTTCCTTGGAGCGCCCTCATCGAATTTCCTGTTGGACTCGACTTTAATTGATCAACTTTGACTACTGCAACTGCACCCGTCAAATCGGCTTTCCTTTGTGTTGTATAACCTGTAACAACAACTTCAGATAACGCCAGCGAACTTTCTTTCATTATGATTATTTCAGGAATACTATTTGCCTTAAATTCAAGATTATCATAGCCTACATAACTAATTTGAACTGTACTTCCGGGATTTACATTTAATGTAAAATTTCCATTATAATCCGAAATCGTTCCGTTATTGGTACCTTTTTCAAGAATTGTTGCACCGATAATAGGTTCATTATTCTCATCCACAATCATTCCTTTAATCATCACAGTTTGTTGTTGAGCATAAATTAATTGCTAAAGTTTCGCACTTCGTTTTAAAGATTTAAAAGACAGAAAATAAAGGAGTGCGATATAGTTATCTTCCATCTGATTATCAATATATTAATAATTCCATTCTCGTCAAACTGCTTCCCTGAGCGGAGGAGCAAGCATTTTTGAAACCAATTCCGCCGTCTTTGGACAATTCATGATCAACTCAAAAAGTTCGTCAATATCCTTTTCCAATGCTTCGCATATTTCTCGAAGCAACTCCAAAAATAATCCCCAAAGACGTTCGTCAAGCGTCTGCTGCAAACATTCCGCATTCATTACCCTGAAAAGTTCTCCCATCGATTCGTAATGTTCATACCGATATCGAAAAGATAACAGAATGTAGGCTATCATACTTACTGTGGTATCGGCTATCTGTGCATCAAAATCATTGGATTGACATCCTCCCAGATTCAGCAATTGCTTCGCCTCCTTGAAAAATACTTCGATCGACCACCGTATCTGATAGATTTCCATAAGTTTCACAAAACTCAACTTCGTATCGGTGGTCAAAAATACTTTCCATTTTCCTCCCTTGCCTTGACGGGTAAAGAACAACGTTACCGGAATACCTTCCAACTTTACCTCTGCGCGCTTGTAGTGCAGTCTCATCTTTCTGCAACGGGTTATTTCATCAATCGAATTGTTTATCTGTCGGTAATTCATCTGCCTGCCCCGATACAGAAATTTTGCTTTCACAATCTTGTACATGCCTATCAGGTGAATATGCTTTGAACGTACTGCCGTAATTAGCGCCTGACAGGTAAACCAACTGTCGCACAAAACATAATCTATGGGAATGTGATAAAGTACGGCTCGGCAGAATATCTCAAGCATCATTTCTATCTTGCTTTTATCCAATTCTTTCTCCCGTTCTCTCCCTGACAACTCCTTCAAACGCTTCTTGCTGTATTGACGGCGCAACTCCTTTCGGCTCATTCCCCACGGTTTCTCTGCCCGTTTTCCTTTCTCTCTTGAAAGTGAAAGATCCAACGGGATCATTGACTTTCCGTCCCAATACAATCCCAACAACAGCTTGTATCCCAACTTGAAGGTGTTTGTTACATGATCGTGAACTTTTCCGATCTTTTCTATCATTTTTCCCGTCTTCTCAAGCAGGGTGTCATCAAATATGAGACATCGTACCTTATGTTCTCCTTCTTTTTCTTGTTGGGTTATGCCCATAAACTTACACGCTGTCTGCCATAATATCTTGCGCCAATCGATCCCTGCATTGTTCTTCAAACGGTACAATACGTCCTTACCTATCTCAATGCCTTTTTCCTTTAGCAGGGGCAGCGAAGATGCTGCCGTTTTTCGGCCCAGCGTCACGGCATAAATCATTGCCGACAATACCGACTGAAAACTGTAACCACTCCTTTTCAAATGCTTGAACTCCGAAAATCCTGCTGTCAGTTTCAACGCCTTGAAACCTTTCAAAATATTTGTGCTCTCTAATTTATTTTCATTGAAATCTGTTCCAATTTCAGAAATTTTTTCCTTAATTTTGTCCGGTAGCATATTTTTTCTGTTTTTGTAATTACGCAGCTAATATACTCATTTTTAATGATATATTAGATAAAATATGCTACTTTTTTTACTCTTTTTTTCTCCTTTCCCCTTTATTTTCATCACTTTCTGAACTGCGAAACTTTAGTTAATTGCTCCAAACCGAGTAACATAAAAAAAATTATGCACCATTTAATTTTTTGAATTTTATCCATATTAAAATATTTATTGGGTTAGATTTTCGAATGCGATATTATATTTAATAGGATAACTAGACGATAAAAAAAGTAACCAATGCGATAAATCTTGTAAAATACAAGAATAAAAATCGTTTCTATATCAATAAAGATACAGAAATGTTACAAAATTAAAAGAATCCCTATTACTTGTCTTTGATATATTCAGAAGGTGTTACGCTGAAAGCGTCCTTAAAACATTTAGAAAAATAAGCAGGTGAGGAAAACCCTGTTTCATAAGCAACTTCACTGATTGAAAGATGGCTACTCCCGAATAATTCGATTGCTTTTGCCAGCCTGAAATTTCGTAAATAGTCTATTGGATTATAACCTGTGATTTCTTTTACTTTTCGTTGGAGGTGTACTCGAGAAACTCCCAATTCTTTACTTATTTTTTCAATAGATATAGCCGGATCGTTAAATTTGGAGGCTATTAACGATGCAAATTTTTGTATGAAAATCTTATCGGCCGTTTCTATTTCAATGGTTGGATCAACAATTGGAATTTTGCCGATTTTTATATCTTGCATGAATTTATTTTGAAATTGCTTTCGGTTTTCGAGCAATTTAATAATTTTGATTTTTACATAATCGATATTAAATGGTTTTGGGATATAATCGTCTGCCCCTTCTGCAATCCCCAAAATGCGTTGATTTTCTTCAGTTAAAGCTGTTAATAAAATAACAGGTATATAGGATAATTCAGGTGTTGATTTTATTGTTTTACACAGCATAAATCCATTTGTTTCCGGCATCAGTACATCACTAAGAACGAGCGAAATCTCATCGTTCTTGTTGAGGATATTTAATGCTTCCGATCCATTGGTCGCGGTAACAATTTTCAGATTATCAGAAAGTTCGGAGGAAAGATATTCCATTATATCAGGATCATCTTCAACAATCAGTATAGTATAATTATATTTTTTGTTGAGAATTTCATCTACAGAGGACGAGTTCGACGTAATTATATCGGTAACTTCATAAATATTATTTTGATCTTTAAAGACAATATCTGCACTATTTTCTTGAGCAATGGGTAATTGCACCGTAAATGTTGTTGACATTTTCGGTACACTTTCCACGGTGATTTTTCCTCCATGCATTTTTACAAATTCTTGAGCCAAGTGCAATCCGATTCCTGTTCCTGTATTGTTGTTATTTTTTGTAGTATAAAAACGTTCAAAAATTAGGGACTGTTTGTCTTTTTCTATTCCGCAACCGTTATCGGTTATCGAAATAGATATCGTATTGTTATTTTTGCTTAAGTTGACGGAAATAGTACCTCCTTCTTTCGTAAATTTAAAGGCATTCGACAAAAGATTTACCAGAACTTTATCGATTTTATCGGGATCTAATAACAAATACTCAGATGTAGTATTTGACGTGAACGAATAAGTAATATTTTTCTTTTCAGCTAAATCGTCGAAAAGGTTTTTTGCCGAAGTTGTTAGAGCTACTATGTCGGTATTTTTTGTATCGAGGGTGCTCGTGTTGCTTTCGATTTTCTTGAAATCAAGAAGCTGATTTATCAGACAAATTAGTCTGTCTGTGTTTCTTTTCATTTTTAGTAAATCATCATGTAAAGGAGAACTAGAGGTGTTTTTTATCCATTTTTCCAAGGGGCTTACAATTAATGTTAGAGGAGTCCTTATTTCATGAGATATATTCATAAAAAAACGTACTTTTTGGTTTGTTACTTCTTGTATCATTTCATTTAGTTGAATAAGCTCATGTTTTTGCTTTTCGGTTTCTTCATTCTTAAGTTTTAATTGAGCATTGCTTTTCTCAATTTTTTTGTTGATAAAAAAGATATAAATGGTAAAAGCAATAATGATGCTCATTAAAACAAGAATGATAAATAAGGAATGCCGTAGACCGCTAAACCTATTTAAAATAACCTCCATGCTTTTACGTTGTTGTTCAATCTTATTTTGATAATTAATCAGTTGGTTGGATTGAAGCAATAAAGTTTTAGCGGTATGTTTGTCGATTAAAGCT
>JAKIZI010000053.1 GCA_022708105.1 Bacteroidota bacterium | reverse complement strand
GACGTGAGGAGGTAGGTGGAAAGCCCGCAAGGACGGGAGGCGATGTGGACGCTGCTGCAAAAAAGCGACCGGAGGAAGCTCTTTTTGCAGCTTTGCGGCAACACACCTCCCGGCTGCGGACTTGGAACCGGACGCCGGCGGCATAGCCGACACGCCCAAATAAATATAATCATAAAGAGCTAAAGAGCCATAAATAACTTTTTGCGGCAAAAAATGAAGGATTGACTGAAGTTATTTAAAAAAATGATATTTTTGCATCTTCAAATGTACCAAATGAACCGAAAAACCAATTTGCAACAAGGTGTTTCTTTCTATGCCACGCAAGTGAAACAAGAGATTAATCCTTTCACCGGAGGCGCCGGAAAAGGTTGCTGTTGCTGTTGTGTTGCCAAATCAAACGATTGGAGTCGGTGATATTTGAAAATCAGAAAGCTACGTACAAACTTGATACAAAACTCCAATCTTAGGTTGGAGTTTTTTTTTTACAAATAAAATACAGAATAGAAAACACTAAAATCAGAACTTATGGAAAACTTAGTCAAACAAAACATACTGTCCACCATCGGAAATACGCCGATGGTTAGAATTAATCGGTTGACACCACACGAAGGGGTGAACATTTATGCAAAAATCGAAGGGGGAAATCCTTCGGGAAGTATCAAAGACCGCATTGCCCTAAAGATGGTTGAACAGGCCGAGAAGGAAGGGAAACTGACTCCGGGGAAGATTATTCTGGAGGCCACCTCCGGCAATACCGGCATCGGGCTGGCCATCGTGGGTGTTGTGAAGGGCTACGAAGTGTGCATCGTGATGAGCGAGGCCGTTTCGGTGGAAAGACGGAAAATTATTGCGGCCTACGGCGGAAAAATTATCCTTACCCCCGCCGCCGAAGGAACAGACGGAGCCATCAAACGTGCCCGCCAAATGGTGAAGGCACAACCGGAACTCTATTTTATGCCGGACCAATTTTCGAATGACCATAACTATAACGCCCACTACGAACAGACTGCCATCGAAATATGGCAACAAACCGGGGGGAATATCGACTATTTTGTTTCGGCCATCGGCACTTCGGGAACTATTATGGGAGTCGCCAAGTTTTTGAAAAACTTTAAGTCCGATATCAAGATTGTGTGCGCCCAACCCATCCGCGGCCATTATATCCAGGGACTTAAAAATATGGAAGAGGCCATCGTGCCCTCTATCTACGACCCGTCCCAAATTGACGAACATATCATGATTGAAAGCGAGGAAGCCATTGATATGGCGCTCCGCATCATCCGCGAAGAGGGAATTTTTGTGGGAATGAGCAGTGGCGCCGCCATGATTGCCGCCATCGCCGTCGCCAACAAAATCAAAAAGGGAAATATTGTGGTGGTCTTCCCCGACAGAGCCGAAAAATACCTCAGTACCGTGATGTTTGAGAAGTTAAAAGTGTAATGCTCAAAGAAAATATATAACATTTTAATAAAAGAAGTTGTTTTTTGCAATATTCTTTTATCTTTGCGAAGTTAATTTATTAAATCTTTTCAAAGATGAAAAAACACATTGAAAACAATTCATCCTGCGGAGCCTTTTATTTTATGGGAATTATTGGCGCTGCCGTCTATTTCATTGCACAAGCCACCGGTTTTTGGTTAGGCGTATTGGGCTTCCTAAAAGCATTGGTATGGCCCGCATTTTTAGTATATGAATTACTAAAATTCTTAGGGGTATAAGCAACTTCCGTTTTTTATTTGCGCATCCAGACAAAAAAAGAAACGGCGAATTACTCGCCGTTCCCACAAATCATTAACCTCTGAAAGTTGAATGAAAATGCATCAACTTTTATACCGATTTATACGAAGCACAGAAATGAAAGTTACATTTTTTTACAAAAAATTTTTCTTAAAATGAAAACAGCTCATTAAGGTTCGATGTATGCACGGGTGAGGTTGAGCATATTCACCGGATTGATACCCAATCCTTTGACTTGACTTCTAGTGAAACGAACTGCCTTATCATAGTATAGTATCACCACCGGAGCATCTTCCATCAGCATGGAATCCATTTGGGTGTACAGCTCATTGCGTAAAGAATCCTGAATGATGGTTTGTGATTTTTCATATAGATGGTCAAACTGTGGATTGACATAATAGGTATAGTTCGACCCCGCCGGCTGCAAGTTTTGGGAATAGAAGAGCGATAAGTAATTTTCGGCATCCGGGTAGTCGCAAATCCATGAGCCGCGGAAAAAGGGCAATTGGTAGTTACGCATCATCTGGCGTTGTTGGGCAGCCTGCTGGACATCGAGTTTCAATTTGATTCCAATTTGTTGTAACTCATGTTGGATATACTGACATAAATCAAGATAGGTAGGCGAAACCGCCAAGGAAATTTCGGAAAGTCCTTTGCCATTTGGATACCCCGCCTCTTGCAACAACTGCAACGCTTTTTGCTGATTATAATGGTACCCTTTTACCCTATCCGGGTCAAAAGAAGCCATTCCCATTGGCACAAATCCGGAAGTTCCTGCATAGCCAATATTATTACGTAAATAACGCATCATCTTCACCCGATCAAAGCCATAGTTGATGGCCTGACGCACTTTTCGATTTAATAGCGGATTTTTGGAATCGCTTTCTTTGAGGACAAATCCTAAATATTCAGTGTTCAGATAGGGAGAGGTCAACATGCAAATACGATCGGCATATTCACTTTTCAAAGTTCCTTGTTTGGTAAGCAGTGCATCTTTATAGGACCCGTCAATGCCGGACATAAAGTCAAGGGAGCCTTTCATAAATTCCATAAAGACCGACTGTTTATCCACAATAAAGGTAATCGCCACGGCATCCAGATAGGGCAATCTCCGTCCCTGTTCATCTGTTTCAAAATAGAACGGATTTTTTCGCAACACCAACTTCACACCCTCTTCCCACAGTTGAAATTGAAAGGGACCGGTGCCCACGGGAAATTTGCGAAAATCTTTCCCGAAATGTTCCACTGCTTCGCGGGGCACTACGGAGCAATATTTCATGGCCAATATTCCCAGAAAGGGCGGAAAGATACCGGAAAGGGTAATTTGAAACACCGAATCGTTGAGGGCAGTAAAAGCCGGTTTTCCATCTGCATCGCGTTGTACTTTTTGAAAAATCCACGCCCCCGGAGAAGCAACCTCCCCATCAAGAATCCGATTGAAACTATACACAAAATCGGAGGCTACTACCCTTCTCTTTTCGGGAAATTGAAAAAAAGGTGTTTGATGAAAATAGACATCTTGTCTCAATACAAAAGTATAGACTTTGCCATCCGGACTAATCTCCCAGTGTTTGGCGATGGCCGGCACAATATGCAACGAATCATCCAAATCAACCAATCCGTTAAAAAGCAAATTACATGGCCAAATAATTGACTGCCCAGACGAAAATGCCGGATCTAACGACTGAATGCCGCTGGATTCATTATAACGAAAAATCATGTTACGACCGACGTCGATTTTCTCCCCGCAGGAAAAGAAAAAGCCGGCAAGTAAGAAAATCCATAAAAAGCTATATTGTCGTTTCATTGTCACACGATTATCTTTCCCGAATCCACGGAGAAGGCCGGGGTTTATTTAAATTTCCATTTCAGAGCGACGGTCGGAATGACCAAAAAGCGGTCAGGTAATACAAAATTATAACTACATTCAATCTCGGAGCCGATACTGAGATTGAACTTCTCATTTACTCCTTTTATGCTGTTAAAATGATACCAGAGTTGCAGTTCTGTAAGGAAGACAAAATCATCGCGTTCTCCGGGTTGCGGCTCACGCCAAACATCTACAAATCCGGTAAATGTTGCAGCATTGTGTCCGAAATCGAGATGCCAGGTGCCGGTCAATTGAAAGTTGTGCGGTTGAAAATTCCCTTGAATGTATTTATAAAATAATGTCAGAGCAAATCCTTTTGAAAAGTCTTCATTTTCGTATCCATATTGTACGCCCCCCAGATAGGCGTTGGAGAAAGAGAAATTGCGGGTAAGCCCGCCATCATATTCCAAAGAGATGGATACCGGCGCCTCCCAAAATTTCAGGGTACGGTTAATTTCCCAATAGGCCATCGATACGCCCTTTGCAGTATAATCCATATCGACAAAGAAAAAAGTGGAACCCCACTTGTCCGCATGGAATAGGTCAACCGTAGTGGTGAACATTGGCCGCGAAGCACAATCTTCATAAATTAAACTTCCAAAATCATAAAAGAAATAGACGTTTTGCGATTTGGCCTTAAACAAACCACCAATTCCAAAAAGAATCATCAGAATAGTGCAGACTTTTTTCATAGTTCTTCTTCGTTTTTCAATTTGCAAAAATAACAAATATATTTACAAAAAAACAATCAAGAATGAACGGCTTCACACGACTTATTTCCAAATAAAAGAAAAATCGAATATCAGTTACGAAAAACATACCAAAAAATATTTTGCCACGTTACTACTATTACACAAATCACTATATCTTGTCTGTTTATGAAAGAAAAGAAAAAAATTCTCTTAGCATTTGCCTTGGTATTGGGCACATTTTTAGCCGCTTTATTGACTTTTTCCGTCATGCACCCCAAGCTCCGTGCCGAAGGAAACAGTGAAAACGGTGAAGAGACGCCCGCATTGAACGTATCGCCCTATCTGCCGGAATCGGTGGCTTTTGCAGGCGAAAAAATTCCATTAGATGTCTATTGGGTTCGCGAGAACTTGGACAGAGAGTTAATTGTGGCTTCTTATCATCATTCTACGACTATATTATCTATTAAACGGGCGGCACGTTTTTTTCCGGCCATCGAAAAGATATTGGCAGAAGAAGGACTACCCGATGATTTTAAATACTTGTGTGTAGCCGAAAGTAATTTGCAAAATGTTGTTTCTCCTGCGAAAGCATCCGGTTTTTGGCAATTTCTGGAAAGCACTGCAAAAATCTATGGATTGGAAGTCAATAGCGAAGTGGACGAACGTTACCATTTGGAAAAGGCTACCCGCGCCGCTTGCCGCTATCTGCAAGATTCCAAAAACCGACTCGGAAGTTGGGCATTGGCCGCTGCTGCCTACAATATGGGGGAAGTCGGCTTGAAACGAAATATGGAGACACAACAATGTTCCAATTACTGGGATCTCCTGCTCAATCAGGAAACGGCTCGTTATATGTATCGGATTATCGCCTACAAATTGATTTTTGAGCACCCCGAACGCTACAACTTTTCCTTAGGCAAGACCGATCTATACTACCCTATTCCTACCACAGAGATAGCCATCGACACCACCATTCCCGACCTCTATCAATTTGCCGTTGACCAAAAGATTACCTATCGCGAGTTGAAAGAGCTAAACCCGTGGCTGCGGACCTCCTCCTTAACGGTAAAGAACAACAAATACGCCATTTTACTGCCGATTCAATCCAAAATGAGCAGCGAAGAACTCCTTCCCAAATAAACATCCATTGGATTTCCCCGCACTCCGCCTGCCGCCTGAAAGAAAAATCATTAATTTCTTGAGGCAAGTTTATTCTATTTCCAAAAAAATACTATTTTTGTCTATTCATTGAACCTAAAAATTGACCTATAAAGAAAAATATTATGAAAAAATTGGTTGTAATCATGCTCCTAATCGGAGGAATCGGTTTGGGATATGCCCAAAAAGTCTATTCGGTAAATTATGAAAGTCAAGCGGATGTCAAGGTATATGTTGTTGCTTACGAAAGTCAGGCCGATTTGAAGGTATATAAGGTTAAATATGAAAGCCAGGCCGGACTAAACGACGGAAAATGGTACTTCACCGACTATGAAAGTCAGGCCAAAAAGAAGATCTATTTTGTAGATTACGAAAGCCAGGCCGATTTAAAAATATACTTTGTGGAATATGAAAGCCAGGCAGGTTGGCGAAACAATTCCAAGAAAAGCCTTATGTATTAAGGTTAAAAAGGTATATAATTTTATTTTTTACCGGACAATAATAAATCTAAATATAAAGGACTATTCATCCCGAACACAACGAACCGAAAATCCTACCGCTTTATATCCGTCGATATTGCCCACTTCCGCGGAATTATATTCAAGAAAGCGAATTTTGGCGTAGGAATCATCGTATTGGGTAGAGCTCCACAAACCGGTATTATTTCCAAAATTGGCATAATTTGAATCATACCAACCTGAAGGAAGCACGGAAAAACCGGTAGCATTATTTGCAGAAAGCGTATTCCCTATGTGACAAGTTCCCGTACTGCTATTCCAATCAAGAGATGCCGCAAATGCCTTGGCAATAAAATCAGCATCTGCATTGCATAAATATAGATTTACACTACGCACATAGTCCGTGAGTTGCGTCCATTCCGCATGGCTCGGCACATGCCAACCGGCAGGGCAAACCCCTTGTACACCGCTGGGATTGGTATTACTGCTCGTTGCATTTTCCATCACGGCTTTCCAATTGTACAAATAACCATAAGTAGCCACATTATTCTGGTCATTATTCGGATAATAGCGATAAGGAAGATAAAGATTAGTGGTAGTTCCTAATGGAATTCCGCCTCCATTAGCATATTTGGTGGTACGCAAATTTTCTTTCATCCAACATTGCGTTCCGATTTGTACCGTATTATAAGTATTTCCGTCAATATCGGTCAGTGTGGGGGTTCCGATACACGGCTGTCCATCTAATAAAGGGATCGTAAACACCAATTCGAAACTTTGCGACGTTCCTTGTGTCTGACGAATACGTTCACTTTCAACTTCTGTTTCATTGATGGTTGCATAACCTACATACTCCATTTCATCCCCGAAATTAAACGGATTATCCGTTCCTCCTTTGTCCGTTTTTAAAGGAGAAGTCCATAAAACAGGATTTATATTTTGCACATAATCAATTCGGTTCGTCCCTGCATTTTCGGTATTAATGACCGTCAGAGAAGCATGATCTGTTCCGGCACGGACACGCAATAAATATGCTTGCGGAGTAGAAAGAAAAAGTCGAAACGTATGCATTCCTTGGGGTAGCGACTGCTCTGTTTCAGTAATCAGTCTACCTTCTAAATCAACAACCGAAATCACAACTTTTTGAGGTTCTGTTAATTGCATCGAAAACTCCGAAACTCCCGCAAACGGATTAGGCACATTTCGGAAAAGAGAAAATTGAGAAGCATTTTCTGCATCTTCAATTCCGGTAGCCCCCATAATTAAAACCGTATCAGGGTAATGGATTGTCTCTTGCCAACTCTTCGTAAGGTTGGTGATGACCACCCGATCCAACCGGACATAAATCTCATTGACATCTTTTCCCGTAAAAGTCAAAGTCGTCACTTGCGCAAATGAATATGCATAAAGCAATAAACATGCCATGAAAGAAACTGTAATTTTATTCATAATACAAATTTTAGGGTACACATTGATGATATTATTTTTCAAAAATTCATATTCACTGTAACTTTGTCCTCCTACCAATCAATCCATCGGTCAATTACTTCCCGTCATACTGATACCGATTGGTATGACTATATGTTCCGTTATACTAATAATCAATTTTCGACAACAAATTGTCTTTCGGCTGCAAGTCCACGTCCAAAAGCCGTGTTCCCTCAAATCCACGATAAACAATTCGTATCGTGGATTTACTGAGATAATTTTTAGCTATCGACAATTATATTCTAAAAACTTTAGAAACGTATTGATTCTTCATCAACCAGTTTTACAACTTCGTTTTCAAAACTATATAGTTTAACTAAGGTTTGAGTAGTTATATAAGCATTCTGAGGCGTAATAACCACAAAATTCATATTTGTGGAAGATATTGGATTCTCATCTATCCAAGTTCCTGAATTGGCATAAATAGTTTTTTGTCCTAAATGGTTCGTGGAAGTTTCCATTTTGGCAACATGTGTATGACCAAAAATGACAATTCTTTTATTTGAATTAGGATTCATAAAATATTGAATTTTTGCCTGCTCACCTGATTCCACTTCATCAGCCGACTTCGATATTGCACGAACAACGGGAATATGAACAGCTACCCCATTGCGTGTTTGTCTTTCTTCCCAAGTGTCTTGAATGCCGTTATATAGGTTAACCTCAATTAATCCACCCGGAGTAGTTTGATACGGAAGAACATCATTTACAGAGAAAGAACCGGTAAATCCATCAAAATTGGTCACAATGATATCCTCATCAAATCTATTGTTTATGCTGAATTTGAGCAACGTTTTTTCCCAAACTTTCCAATATGCATATAATAAATTTTGACTAATATCGCCGTTGGTATTAGGTGTTACATTCGGAAGAATATCAATTGCCGCGGGATATCCTTGTGCCACATGAAGTGCCGCAATTCTAGTAAAAAAGTAGCCGGGAGGAGATATTGTTCCAGGAGCAATATCCTGATTTGAAATAGGATCAGGTGCACAGAAGAAATTGTAACGATGACCATGTTCAATAGCAATTTGAGGATAGCCCACAGGAGAATAGGTTCCTAAACCCAACATAGGATCACGTGCTTGGTTAATTCCCGGAAATACACTTTCAATACTTTCTTCGGTAACTGTTAAGTCATGATTGCCGGGCACATAAGTAACCCGAATCTTTCCTTCTTGAATAATATTGTTGATTAAATCAAAGACGCCTTTGTTGGCTGTTGCAACACGCTGTATAAAATTCAGCTGATCCTGTCCTTGATAAGGATCTATGGTCGCTGGTATAAACCATTCATCTATCAAGTCTCCTGCAATAACAAGCTCTTTAACATTAGGAGATTCTTTTATCTGACGTAACAATTTTTCAAGGGCAGGTAAATTTTCCTCACATTCCGCATAAGCAAGGTCTGCGCCAAGGTGAATATCACTAATTATAACAATCATATTCCGCTCATCCCTGTCATTGACAAATGGGTTAATTTTGGTATCTGTAGGATTTGCCTTCTCGCATGATGCAAAAATCCCCAAGAAGATTAACACAAAGAATGCACTTACTATTTTCATAATATTTTTCATAATACTTATTTTTTTATTTTTCCTACTCTTAAAGCTTTTCGGAATACGCTCGGGGGTATAATTATTTTTATTTGTTATTGATAGTAAATTCTTATTTGTTCTATTAAGAGATTCACCGATTTTGGTTCCGATTTTAATTTTTGAAGAGCATCAAGGTTTGTTTTTTACAATTTATTTGAGATAAATATTTCAATTCCAAGGAATCGCAAATACAAATAATCAGTTATTCTTCATTATTATTAAATGCGTTATAAATTTAATATTCAGACAGCTATAAGTATATATGAAATGGGTTCTTCTTCACTAAAAATTAATTTACAAAAATAACTTTTTTTTTAAAATATTCATTTTTTTTATTCTAAAACTAAAAATCGAAGAGTTTTCCCTGCATCTCTTTCCAATCAACTGTTTAACAACGTTATCGATCTAAAAATTCATATTTATTTTTGATTTCGGGAATCGGTTTCCATGTTCAGACATCCGCTATGGTGACGGGGAATTAGTTCATCAAATCGTATTTCATGATACAAATGTAGAACAATAATCGTCAATTTAATTGAGGTTTTTAATATTTTTATTGTTGTCCTGTAAAAAATAAAAACAGAGAAAAATCAATCAAAAGTCCTTGATAATCAAGTACACGATTTTGTTTTTAAAAAAGTAAGCCCCCTTCCAATTAATATATTCATTGTTCGACTTCGTAGGTAGCTTTCCACGAGTCCATGACAAGCCTGTCGCGAGTCCGTGACAAGCCTGCTACGAGTCCATGACAAGCCTGTCATGAGTCCGTGACAAGCCTGTCATGAGTTCATGACA
>JAKIZI010000052.1 GCA_022708105.1 Bacteroidota bacterium | reverse complement strand
ATAATATATAGGCCAAATATCCTTTCCAATGTTTCAGAAACAGTTAAGCGCTGGCGCGAATATTGCCAGGCCAACGGCATAGCCACCCCCTATTTAATTGCCGCGCAAACATTTTGGTTTACAGACCCCCGTGAAGTGAATTTTGATGCGGCTGTTGAGTTTCCTCCACATAATATCGCTTTGCCTGACATCAGTCATTTATTAAAAATTGCCAACCCCAATTACAGCGGCAATATTTTTGATTACAAAGACATTGTTAAAAAATGTTCTTCAGCTTCAGCAGCCGAATACAAGTTATTCAAAACAGTTTTCCCATGTTGGGATAATGAAGCACGCAAGCCCGGATGCGGCTATACCTTCGCTTTCTCCAGCCCGGAATTATATAAAAACTGGCTGCTGAATGCCGCAAAGGTTACGCTGCAGGAAAAATGTCCGGAAAAGCGCTTACTATTCATCAACGCCTGGAACGAATGGGCGGAAGGAGCTTATCTGGAGCCGGATCAAAGATATGGTTACGCCTACCTGCAGGCTACGGCAGACGCGGTAAAAGAAATCTCTCTCCTGGAAAAAAATCCATCAACCTATGAAACGAAAATATTTAATACGCGAAATGAATCGGATTCACGCATGAATCGGCCGGTAATCGTTTTCCAGTCAGGAAAAGTCGGTTCAACAAGCCTCCATCTGTCTTTGGAGAAAAAATTCAAGGAACTGGAAATCTCAACTCCGGTTTATCACGCCCATATATTAGAGAAAATAGACCAGCGGATAGAACGTATCAAACAAATACGAACAGACCCGACCGCTTCCATCCAAAAATTGCTGGAAAGCAAAAAAATAAGACAGCAAATTGACAATAATCACGAACAATGCTGGAACGTAATCAGCCTGGTACGTGACCCGGTGGCAAAAAAAATCAGCACCTTTTTCCAGCTTATTGACGAATATATTCCGGACTGGAAAAAACAATGGGAATCCGGCGCGCTCAAGCTGGAAGACCTGCAAAAAATGTTTTTTGAAAAAGCTGGTGATAACGATCCCGGGCAGTGGTTTGATAACCAGATTAAACCAATCTGGGGCATAGATATATTTAAAACGCCGTTCGACAAAACCAGCGGGTATCACATATACACATTCAATCCCCGGATCAACTTGATGATTATTCGCATGGAAGACCTCAACCGGGTAGCAGAAAATGCTTTCCGTGAATTTATGGGCATGGAAAGTTTTTCCATTATCAGCACAAACGTCGGAAAAGAAAAGCCCTACCGCAAACTTTATGAACAGTTTAAAAAGTTACCGCTTCCCGCCTCATACTTGGATAAAGAATACAGTTCACGCTATGCGCGTCATTTTTACACGGAAGATGAAATCGCGGCATTCCGTAAACACTGGGCTTGAAAATTAGGATTTTACTGCAACAATTGACAAACAATAACGTTTTTTAGGTAATCGTCATGAAATATAGTGTTGTGATACCTGTTTTCAACAGCGAGATGATTTGTTCACAATTTCTTAAAATTGCGGATGTGTATAAATTTCGTTTAGTCTGTCTAAACAGGCTAAATATTGATGCAAAAGTTGCAATTTTTCCGTACAGGTAGCGAGAAAAACTGGCAGTCAGCGTCCGAGATCAGAGGTTATGCGAGGGATCGTTCTCTTTTGTGCTCCGACAGTCTGATCTGTCTTTGGAACTAGCAATTACAATTGCTATATAGAGAAACTGTCGGTGCTGTGGGCAAAATCATTGATAGGTTTGATATTTTTTTGAGTAATAGAAATTTCCGTTCTCCTTCAGAGGAATAGTATGAAACAACAAGTTAACGTAACCAAAGGGGAAATGCAAAAGAGTTCATCGTGGTGGTTATATTTATTTGCCTTCATCATTGCAGCTCTTATATTGAATTCTATCTTCTACATTCAAGAAGCTGGAGGTTCGCACCTACGTGCTGATACATGGCGGCATATAAAGTATATAATTTCTTTGCTTGAACATGGTGCTCCAATATCAACGCTCTGGGAAAATCACCATTCCCGGCCACTTTATCATGTGCTGCAAATACTTAACTTGAAATTTTTTAATTTTAACATGCTTTTTGATGCTTATTTAGGCCTAATAGCCCGCATTGGAATTTTTTTAATTTTCGTTCGAATTTTCTACTCACATTCTCGAAGATTTGGATTATTTGAACTGCTCTTTTTATTGATAATTGCCTTCCTGTTGCTTGGCTTTAATAAAGCAACACCATATACATTCCCGGCGGTGAGCGTTTTAAGTTTCGATCTCCTAATTGTTCTTGTTCTTTTTCTGCAACTTGATCAAATTGTCAGTCATAAGGCAACATCATCTCAATACTTCTTAATATTACTCACTACAATGATATTAATCCTCGCAAATGCTAATCTTGGATTCTTGTTTATAATCCCCTCTATTTTTGTTACCTTGGCAATTGGTTTATATAAGCAGAAATACAACATATTGATTTTTAGTATATTTCTATTCATTTTTGTCGGCACGTACAGGTTTGTAATAAGCATTTTTACTCCACAAAATTATAGTACAGCAAAATTATTATCGTTAGTTAAAAACAATATAAGTACTGATTATTTAATTGATATTATTAGGGGTTACGGGATTGGAGTCCTTAGCGGTGTCGTAGATGCTACTGGTTTTTATAACATGGGAGGAACAATATCCTTAGTTATCAAATTGCTATCATTTGTGTCAGTAGTAGCACTGTTAATTGTTGTTGTGTTGTACTTTTATATGGGTCTGTGGAACAAGACAGTTATTCCTCTATACATTATTGCTGGTTGGGGGTTATTCATCCTGGGCGCTTTTGTTTTTAGATATGATAGAGGTGGATTCTGGATTGTTGCTACTGCCCGTTATTCCGTAGTTCATGCATTTGGAGCACTTGGTCTTCTTTGGGCTGCATGGCTTATTGCCGGCAGTATGCCAAAAGATGGCTATAGAATTATTTCCAAAGTAGGTTTAGTTGCTGGAATTCTTGTTCTATTAGTACATGCGTATCAAATTTACGCTGCATGGGATAGAGTACCTTTTTATAATTTTTGGCACCATAAATCTGAAGTTGGAATATTCCTGCAGGCTCACGATGAAGAAAATAACATTATATTACCCTATTACATTGTTGGTGAAAACAGAAATTCTCTTGAAATAGCAAAATATTTAAAACATAATCAGCTTAATATATTTTCAAAAAAACATGGATCATCGCAGAAATTGATTTTTTTGATCTCTTCAATGGAAAAATATAATATAGGGAAAGACATCGGATGTAATAATATTATTATTGAGAAATCTATAAAAAATATTTGTCCATTCTCGAAGTTGAGTATTGATGCAGATCTTAATAAGTGTGTGGTTAATAATTATGATAATAGAACCTTCTATGTAAAAGCGGAAATTCAAAGTAGAGGCTATGTTAACAACTGTATACATATTGAGCAACAATCCGAGAGATTAAGATATGATGTATATGAGGGTAAGCAAATTTACTACATGAAACTTGAACCGGGCTCAATGCTTACTTTCTATCGGCGGAAAAAAATAGATGCTATTTCACTCAGTTTAAGAGTATTAAATTGATAAACATGAAAAACAACCAAGAGATAATTAATAGTGCTTGTAAAGAACTCAACAGCTTTGAATAACCTGTTTTTGCAAACGCAATTGTGTCTATTCAGGAAATAGTAAATGAGGACGTTATGCAAGTTTTCTTCTTCTAAATACTCGTACTGAGAGATATTAACCTTTCCAACGCACCGTTAAACTAAAAAATATTAGACGTAGAATTTATGAATTATACTGTTAGCCTCGTTGAAATCCTCTATCTGGCTCCACGAGAGGTGTTGATTTGAATGAACTCCAAAAAATAGCTCGTCAGAGATTATTACTTATGCACTATCAAAGTCAAGTGGGCCATATTGGCAGTTGCCTGTCTTGTATTGATGCAATTCTTTTTCTCTTCAATAACTGGATGAATCGCAATCAAGATGTATTTATTCTCTCAAAAGGACATGCTGCAGGAGCTTTGTATACTGCTCTTTGGTCAATAGATGAAGCAATTGAAGAAGATTTGATGTCTTTCTGTAAAGATGGAACAAAATTAGCTGCCCATCCAGAGAGTCAATCTTTTCCTTCTATTGAATTTTCCACAGGTAGTTTAGGGCATGGCCTTTCCCTCTCGGCCGGGGTAGCTTTAGGGAAAAAGTTGGCAGGGGAATCCGGACACGTCTATTGTCTTACTTCTGACGGAGAATGGCAAGAGGGGGCAACATGGGAAGCCTTGATTTTTCTCACACACCATAAACTGTTCAATCTGACAGTGCTGGTTGATTCTAATGAACTTCAGGCATTTGGTACTGTTAAAGAAGTTGCCTCTATGAACGACTTAAAGAACAAAATTGCATCTTTCGGTGCCACTGTATTGGAATGCGACGGCCACAATTTTGCTGCGATCAATTCGGCGTTAGATACTCCATCGCTCTCACCTAGAGTTATTATTCTCCACACTGTAAAGGGCAAAGGTGTTTCTTTTATGGAAAACAAGATAGAATGGCATTACCTGACGCTTAACGAAGATTTACTGAAACGAGCGCAAAAAGATATTGCAGCCTTATGAGAAAAGAATTTACAATTCAAATGTGTGCTCTTTTTGAAAAATCCCCGTTTATTTTTCTTACCGGAGATCTGGGTTTCAATGCTTTTGAAACTCTAAGGGACGTAATGAAAAATAAATTTATTAACACGGGTATCGCCGAACAAAACATGATATCGGTTGGAGCAGGTCTCTGTAGTAGGGGTTTTCGAGTTTTTGTTTACAGTATTGCGCCATTCTGCTATGCACGTCCTTTTGAACAGATTCGCAATGATGTCTGCCATCATGCCCTACCATTGACCTTGGTGGGAAATGGCGGAGGGTATGGATATGGAGTGCAAGGACCAAGCCATCATGCCCTTGAAGATTATGGCGTTCTCACAACACTCCAGAACATGAAGGCCTATATACCTGCATTTGCAAAAGATTTGAACGTGATCGTTCAACATATTATCGACAGACCTCTGCCTAGTTATCTACGTCTTGGTCGTTGCGAAATTCCTGCGAATTTTCAACCTCCAGAATACGCGCCTTGGCGCCAGCTCTTAAAAGGTGATGCGGGTATTGTTATTTGCGTGGGACCATTGGCCGGTTCTTTGCTCGGTGATTTCATAAAAATGAAGCCTTTAGAAAGACCTGACTTGTGGGCTCTCTGTGAGTTACCCATTCCTGACATCCCCAAGCAAATCATAGAAGATATTGCAATTGGTAAAAGGCTTCTAGTTGCTGAGGAACATGTCTCCCGCGGCAGTGCCGGAGAAATGCTTGCATATATGTGCATGAAAATAGGTTTAACACCTGCCGCTTTTTTTCACCACCATGCCCAAGGGTACCCTTCGGGACTATATGGCTCACAAAATTTTCACAGAGCTGAATCAAGACTTGATGCTGTGGACATAATGAAAACTTTATCGCAGGGACAAACAAAAAAATGAAACACAGATTTCTGGTAACTGGCGCTGGAGGTTTTGTTGGCGCGAACCTTGTGCATCATCTAGTAGCGGCAGGGGAAGAAGTCCATGTTTTACTGAGACCTGAAACAAATCGCTGGCGTCTCAAAAATATTGAAAGCTTAATCCGCATTCATGTAGCTGACCTGCGGAACAAAATTCAAGTCTCCAATATCGTGCAGAAAGTGCAACCTACAGTAATTTACCATCTGGCGACACATGGGGCATATCATCATCAAACAGATGTGCAGCAAATTTTGGATGTAAATATGCTTGGTCTATGGAACCTCCTGGAAGCCTGCAATAAAGTAGGATATTCGCTGTTTGTAAATACTGGCAGCTCTTCAGAATATGGCAAAAAGCTTTACGCCATGCGTGAATCCGATATATTGAAGCCAGATAGTTTTTATGCTGTGGCAAAATCAGCTCAGAGCCTTTTGTGCCAATATTGTTCAACTTTTGTGGATAAACCTATAGTCACGTTTCGTCTTTTTAGTGTTTATGGACCCTATGAGGAACCCGGCCGTTTATTCCCCAACATCATGCAAGCAGTTATCAATGGTCGTGATTTAAATATGGTCGCGTCGGACACTGCACGTGATTTCATTCATGTTGACGACGTAATCCACGCCTACTTGATGATTGACAAATTAAAAGATTTGCGTGGAGAGATCCTTAACGTGGGTACCGGCATTCAAACCAGCTTGTATCAGTTTGTGGCCGCTGCTGAGAAACTGAGGCTTAAACCATTCAAGACCTTTTGGTGTTCAATGAAGCCACGCACATGGGACACCAACGTATGGGTCGGCGATATTAGTAAAATCAGGCGGCTAATCGGTTTCGAGGCACAAATAAATGTGGAGGAAGGAATAAAACGAAGCATGAAATGGTATAAGCATAATCTAAATATTTATTCATAGAGATGAGGTATTTTAACGTATGAATGACAATATCAGCATGTTGGAAGAATCTTCAGCGGCACCCGTTTCTCTTACAAATAAATCACTATCTGTGGTTATTGCCTGTTACCGTGACGGTGGAAGCATTCTTGAAATGTATCGTTTATTAAAAGAGTATTTACCTGTTATTACTCCAAATTATGAAATTATATTCGTCAACGATGCTTCACCTGATGACGCCGAAGAAAAATTAGAAAAAATTGCGTTGGAGGACAACAAAGTGGTTGTTGTTAACCACACAAGAAATTTCGGAAGTCAAAATGCTTTTATTTCGGGCATGTCTGTTGCTAAAGGTGATGCCGTCGTGCTCATGGATGGGGATTTGCAGGACCCCCCCCGCTTGATTCCAGAGCTCGCAAAAAAATGGCTGGAAGGCTACGAAATTATATACGGACAGCGGGTTAAACGCATTGAATCGTTATCCCGCCAATTAGCATATAAAACTTTCTACCGGCTGTTTCGACGTATGGCTCAGTTCAGCATTCCTCTAGATGCAGGAGATTTTTCTCTTATGGATCGAAAAGTTTATAGTGCCTTGCTTACAAATTTCAAAGAACGGCTTCCGTTCTTAAGGGGTTTACGGGCATATACGGGCTACAAAAGCATTGGCGTTCCATATATACGCGACATGCGTTACGATGGAACCACTACCAATTCCTTGCGCAACAACATAAATTGGGCAAAGCTTGCTATTTTTTCTTTCAGCAAAAAACCTCTGGAATATATATCATTCATTGCTCTCTTGTGCATTATCGCCAGTTTTCTCATAGGAGTATATTTTTTTATATCTTATATTTTGCATGGAGGAAAAACTCCTTCAGGCTTTATGACAATCCTTCTTATTTTATTATCGCTGGGAGGAATAAACCTGCTTTGCTTATCCATCATTGCAGAGTATATTGGTCATATATACGATGAAGTAAAATATAGGCCACGATACATTATCAGAAAAATAATTGATAATAGAGGTAATTTACATGACTAAAAATGTTTTTGAACCTTTTGACAAAGATGTCATTGAACGTGGTGGTTATGTTTATTCCACCACAAATAAACTAAGCGCGATTTATTCCGCCGGCAAAACATCACAAATCATTTTAAAAACAAGCAATTTATCTGGGAAAACGGTGCTAGATGTCGGCTGTGGTGACGGAACTTATACAAATCATTTGTGGGAAAATGCCGGCGCAAAATCAATTCTCGGAATAGATCCAGCACCAAATTCTATTGAAGTTGCAAAAAAAAAGTACGCTTCCCATAATAAGGGGCTTTCTTTCCAAAATTGTTATGCTAAGGATATTCTTGAACAAGGATGGCACTTTGACGTTGCCATTTGTAGAGGGGTCTTGCATCATGTAGGAAACCCCAAGGACGAAATTAAATGTGTTCTTAATTTGGCAGATGTGGTTTACATTATCGAACCCAATGGGCTTAACATCATCCTTAAGATTTTGGAACGATTGTCAAAATACCACCGTGAGCACAAAGAGCAATCCTACACAATGACCACCTTAAAGAAATGGATTAAAGACAGCGGCGGCATAGTGGAAAAATCTTTTTACCATGGACTTGTTCCTTATTTCAGTCCGAACATTGTGGTGCACATAGGGAAACTACTCGAACCCGTTATTGAGCCGATACCATTTATAAACGCCTTGGTTTGCGGTCGAATGTTTATTAAAGTAAGAAAAAGCTAAATTTAAGAAACTACTCTTAATATATTTTTGTTTAAATATTTTTTCTTTTTTCCTGCGTTACAACAAATTACATGTACTTTTTTCTTCCTAACAATAATAAAAATTGCCGTCTGTTTCAGAACTAATATGAGAGGAATCTTGATGAGGATAAACCATATATGAAAGACACTAAACCCGGCATCTTCGTAATTGGCTGCCCTAGATCAGGAACTTACTTGATGTCAATGCTATTGAATCATCATTTTTCTACAGCCATACCTTTGGAAACCCATTTTATCCCTCTTTTTAAACGTCAAATTGCCCTATGGGGAGATTTAAGCCAAACAAAAAATCGACTATCATTAATGGAATCTATTTTTGATTTTCTTGAAATTTGGACTCATTACGAATCCACTGATCGAAACTACAAGAAAGAGAAGCTCTTCAGCCTTTTGGAAGTTCGTGAACAAGCTCTTCGTATTGCTGAAAATTCTAGCGGATATCCGCAAATGGTTGAAGGATTGTTCAAAGCTTACGCCTATAAAAAAGGACTTCGCCTTTGGGGTGATAAAAGCGCTTTCCATCGTCATCAGCCACTTGAGCTTTTAGTTGACAGTACCGAGAATATCAAGTTTATCCACATGATTCGAGACCCTAGGGACGTAAGCCTTTCGTGGAAAAAAATATGGGTTGGACCAAGATTTACCGCGGAAACTGGTTTTGCCTGGCGTGAACATATTAAGGAAAAACGCCATTGGGGAAAGCGCCATCCCCAGCAATATATAGAAATAAAATATGAAGACTTAATCTCTAATACACAACAGGTATTGGAAATCATCGGGGAATATCTAGGGACAAATATCGAAAATGCAGATATCCCATTCTGGGAGTCTTCATTCGCCAAAACACTTGCTGAAGGCAAAACGCATGCCTTGCTGAACCAGACCATGAAAACCGATAACATCTTTAAGTGGAAAAACCAAATGCGCTCGCGTGACATAGATATTCTTGAACGAATTTGCTGGAATGAGCTAAAAGAGCTAGGATATCCCACTATTAATGCTCAAAAACCTGGTTCTTGTACAATAAGAGGATATATCGTTTTACAGGTTTTTCTTGAATACCTAACAATCCGTCGTGTAAAACTTATCGTTAAACAAATTTTGCCTTTTATAATTTTTGCATCAAGAAAAATTCGCATTTCACTGCCACGAATATTTTTGATAAATGAAAAGTAAGATTTTAGTTGCCCTGTTGTTGTTTTTAACTGCCTTCTTGGTCACCATATTTTTTATGTGGCAGGGCAATGTTGGGTTCAGCCTGTGGGATGAAGGCTATCTGTGGTATGGCGCACAACGTGTGTTACAAGGAGAGATGCCTATCCGTGACTTCCAGTCTTATGAACCAGGCCGCTACTATTGGGCGGCGACTTTTATGTATCTCTTTGGCGATAACGGGATTATGGCTTTACGTGTTTCCGTGGCAATATTCCAAGCAATAGGAGTCTTTGTCGGCCTTTTCTTAATTTGCTCTAGCGCCAAACAACAAAATATTTTTTACATACTTCTGTCAGCTATAATACTGATGCTGTGGATGTATCCGCGCCACAAGTTTTACGATATTTCCATATCCATACTTTTGATTGGCTCATTGTATTTCCTGATACACAATCCTACAGCTAGACGTTATTTTTTTTCTGGCCTAGTTGTAGGGCTTGCGGCTCTGTTTGGACGGAATCATGGCCTCTACGGCATTATCGGCAGCCTCACCACTATGGTCTG